>JAJAZO010000094.1 GCA_026785745.1 Chitinophagaceae bacterium
GTGCATACCCGGACTACTGATAGGTTGCTGTTTATATATCTCCGACAAAAAATGAACATTGAATCGTAAGAAGTCAATCAATTCACAAGCAGCATCAATTTCTGCCTGGTAAGCATTTTTGCTTTGCCCCAGCATTGTTGTGCCGTTAATATAAGGACGATACTTTGTAGCTAATAGATCAGCAGCTTTTAAAAAAATACCTGCCCGGTTTTCCCAGCTTGTAGTAGCCCAACTTTCTTTAGCGGCCAATGCTGCTTCAATGGCCTGCACCACATGCTTCTCTTCGCCTGCATGAAAATACCCGAGTGTATGTTTGATTTCATGCGGCGGATGCATGGACACTTTTTTTCCTGTTCTTACTTCTTTATTGCCGATGTACATAGGTACATCAGCCTCGCTGGCTTTTAATTCAGCCAGCACTTCTTTTAGTCTTTTCTTTTCGGCACTATCAGGTGCATAAGAAAGAACAGGTTCGTTTACTGGCATGGGGTAAGAGAATGTTCCTATACTCATAAAATTATTTTACAGTTTTATTTATTTTTTTTGATATATCTTTTTTAATCTGCTTCCAGGTTTTTTTTCTTAAACAAACAGGAGTTTCACTTTCTTCAGCTTCATCAAAATAAGTAAGCATTTTTGCTACAGAAATTGCCAGCACCTGATTATAACGATCATGATAAAATTCTGCAACTTGAAGAGGAGTGAAAGTTTCAAGAAGGATATCCAAATCCCAAAAATCTTTTTTAGTAGCCCTAGCAGCTATTGCATATACTTTTGATGCAGCAATATCTTCTAACGACCACATCCTTATTCCTTCAATCGTTTGTGCTGGCTTTAGTAAAGGGTAAGGATGTTTACATAAATCTAATTTTATCGTTTCAAAATGACCAAAGACTCCTAATGGATTTTTTTCAGATGAACGGATTGTTATCCTTGAACCAAGTTCTTCTTTAATTTTTCTTTGCAGGTCTGACACTGAAAATAAACTGACATTAAATAAATCAATATCAAGTGATTTTCTATGGCCTAAAAGTAATGCGAGAGCAGTACCCCCTACCAAAGAAAAGTCTTTTAACGAATTTATTTTCATTAACTCTTCTAATAAAGCGAATGTTCGCCCCTCAACTGCTTCTCTGTGTAACAACGGAATTTTTGTTTTGGGATTTGATAAATAGCAGATAAAAACTGCATTGTTTCAAACTCAATATATTTTGCTTTTACAATTTCTTTTTTAATAAGCTTGTCCCCGTAGTACCTTCTCAGTTGTTTAATATCCTGAATATCTCCTCTTTCAAAAACCCTTACAATAACCCAGGCCGGATATTTTTCGTAGTTAATTTTATTAAAATCAACATCCCAAAAAATTCTTTTATCAAATATGGGTTTCTGTTTTTGCATATTTAAAATTACAAACAATATCCGGCAATATTAATTCTCTGTCTCCTTTTCACTCATCAGGTATGCCTTAATAAATCCATCCAGTTCCCCATCCATCACCGGACCAATATTACCAACTTCGTAATCGGTACGATGGTCTTTGATCATTTTATACGGGTGAAAAACATAGCTCCGTATCTGGCTGCCCCATTCTATTTTTTTCTTTTTACTGTTGGCAGCATCTTTAATGCTATTCCTCTTTTGCAATTCCAGTTCATACAAACGGCTTTTCAGCATCTGCATGGCCAGTTCTCTATTACCTAACTGGCTTCTGTCCTGCTGACACACCACCACAATCCCCGTTGGAATATGTGTCAACTGTACTTTCGTTTCTACTTTGTTTACATTCTGTCCACCGGCACCACCACTGCGGGAGGTTTCCATTTTCACATCCGCAGGATTTATTTCAATATTAATTGTATCATCTACCAGCGGATACGCATACACACTTACAAAAGAAGTATGCCGTCTTGCATTACTATCGAATGGAGAAATACGGACGAGACGGTGTACACCACTCTCTGCTTTTAAAAATCCATAAGCAAATGGCCCGTCAAATTGCAACGTACAGGTTTTTATACCTGCCCCATCACCCCATTGCCAATCAAGTTCGGTTACTTTCCAGCCCTGCTTTTCGCCATACATCCGGTACATACGGGCCAGCATCTCCGCCCAGTCCTGGCTTTCGGTGCCACCGGCACCGGAGTTTATTTGCAGCACACCCGGCAGTTCATCTTCCGGTTCATTAAGGGTGGCTTTAAATTCTGCATCATCCAGCAAGGTCAACGCATGGTCGTATGCCACCTGTGTTTCTTCTTCGGTAGCATCACCGCCTTTCCAGAATTCGAAGAGCACAGCAAAATCTTCTACAGACGTTTCAGCCGTCTCATAGAGTTTTACCCAATACTCATTTACTTTAGTGTTTTTGAGAATTTCGGTAGCCCTTTTGTTGTCGTCCCAGAACCCTGGACTTAACGAAAGCTGCTTTTCTTCTTCAATTTTATATCGTCGGTTTTCGACGTCAAAGAAACCTCCTTACCCCGGCAATGCGGGACCGCATATCATTCAATTTTTCGATTGTCATAGCTGCGAAGATAAAGGAAATGACCCGATAGTTATCGGGTGAGTATTATGTAGACAGGGCAGACGCATTAAAATTTGTCTAAGTGAAAAAGGGAACACGGATGACACGGAAAGGAAGGATAATAACGGATTTATTATCCTTCTGTATTGTGGATATGTACTTTACAAGCCTGAATAAAGCAAGAAAATAGTGTAATCCTATAGCTATCGGATCCAGCATATCTTCAAAGACATCTAACAGCCTTACGGCATTATTTACAGATACCTGATCATCCAAAGTGGCAAAGTAGGTTTGGTGGCGGCTGCTTCCTGTTATATAATTCATGTATAGTTGTAAGCAAATTGAATGCTGCTTTTCTCTCTTTTAACATTGTGTGTATATTTGGGATAAGGCGGGAGTTTTTTCACAAACTCCCTTTAGTGGCAAGTGAAACCGACCGACATCAAACTTCAAGATTAGCAGTACAAAAAATGAGAGCAATTATAAATACCGAATACGGGCCACCAGAAGTTGTTAAATTGATGGATGTTGACAAACCTTCACCAAAAGATAAGGAGGTGCTTATAAAAGTTTATGCCTCAACAGTAAACCGAACCGACTGTGGATTTCGAAGTGCGGAATATTTTATTAGCAGATTTTTCAGTGGACTATTCAGGCCTAAAAATAAAACCCTTGGAAACGAATTTGCCGGAGAGATTGAAGCAATTGGCAAAGACGTAACATTATTTAAAAC
>JAJAZO010000095.1 GCA_026785745.1 Chitinophagaceae bacterium
CATAATAAGGATCGGGAGCTTTTCCTTGTGTACCCGTGAGAAAATAAGACCAGGGTTCAATATCGCTTTTATATAAAGCATCGGCCTGGGGCCGCACTTGTAAGATGGCCGCATTAAAATTATGCGACTGTAAAAAATTTAATAAGGTGATGGCTTCCTGTTTTTGTGTTTCGGTAGAGAGGCCGGGTTTGCTGGGCCAGTTTATATTGGCAACGGTGGCAATCCATGCAGCACGGAATTCTTGCTGGGCCTTTGGTGCCGTGGATACAGATTCTTCTTTTACTACTTGTTTAGTGCTGGTGCATGAATGCAACAGGAACAAACTACCTGTATACAATAAAGTCCTTATTAATTTTTGTAACATGGCGCAATTGGTTTTAGGAAAAAGAAAGTTCTTTAAAGGTAAAAGAAAACATCGTTGCCTGTATACTTAATCCCTAACAGGATTATATATTGCAACAACTATTTTTTCAATACAAAAACACTGATAGTTGTTTTCTGACCTTCCATTTCAATTTCAGTTTCCGTTTGCTCTTTGCAAAACAGCAGCAGTTGATTGATAAAAGATTTTGCCAACAACCTTTGCGGTGTGCTTAAGATAATGGTGCATTGGTTATCTAAAATGTATAGGATGACCGACAATAGTTGTTCAAATTGTGAAGGTGCATAATTAATATCACTAAGCAGCAATACTTCCGGCAAAGGCGCCTCTTGTAAATTGTTCCAGTCAATAACACGACAGCTTACATTCTCCAATTGATGCTGTTTAGCAGACAGGCGAACTATTTCAACAGCCTGCGGCTCTATATCGCTTATACAAACCTGCCGGGCATACGCTGCACAAAAGATACCGGGCAAGCCGGGGCCTGCGGCCAGTTCGAGTACATCTTTATTTTTGATGTAATGAAGATTGTTTTGCAAAAAAATACATAGCCCTATTGCCGCCGGCCAAACCTTAGCCCAATAAAGGGACGTAACATTTTCTTCTTTCTTCTTATATGTTTCTCGTAAATAAACAGGATTGGGTGCAAATATTTTGATGCTCTTGTTATTGATGAAAAAAGTTTGAAGAACAAGCGGAGTTTGCATGAGAAAGTTAAAGTGAGTTATAATAAACCTGTACCAGGTAAAATTATATAAGATTGTAATGAAAAGATTTCTTTTGTGTTGGAGTGCTTCAGCTTAAAGCAGTTCAAAATAATAACCTGTCACTCACAAGATGTATTAATGCTTTACTTTATAATAAATCAACTTCATCAGTCCGTTAAAATAATCGTGTATAAAAAAAGGGCCCTGCTGATGCAAGACCCCTGTGCAGACAATCGCTGCTGCTTTAGTAACGGCCTTCTTTTTTATCCTTTGCCCGGCCTATTCCATAACCAATTCCACCTAATACAATTCCACCAACAACCCCACCAGCGACACGGTTGCGTTTATTAATGATAGCACCGCCTACAGCACCAGCACCGCCCCCAATTACCGAATATTTCGCTGCATTGCTCCAGCCTTTCTTTTTTGCCACCTTTGCTTCACTCGATGTTGATGAAGTCATTGAAGTAGTTTTATTTGCGGTATTCCTTTTTAGAGCAACAGTCTTTGGTGATGTAATGACAACAGGTTGTTCATTCATAGCTTTCCATTCCTGGAACTGTGCAAATCCGGTGGTATCTGCATAAATTACTTGCGGAGTAACAGGATTATTTTTACAAGAAACCATAACTACTGCTATTGCTGCAGTTATTGTAATTATAGAGACAAATTTTTTCATAACTGTAGATTTAAATGATAAAATAAAATTACACTAGTGATAATTCAGAAACGGTGCCAGATAGAGTTAATGTGTTAATGGAATAAGAGAGAAAGATTTTAACTGATTGCGGGCAAGTAAGTTAGCCAGAGGCCCTTTTAACAAATGGTGAAGAAGAAAGGCTGCCGTCTGTGGGTACAGCCTTTAGCCGATGAAATAGTGTTATCCAGATACGGTGCAATAATTCTGTTTTTAAACCAGATTCATGAAAACTGCTTTTCATATAACAATGCTGATAAGTAGAAAGAATAATACTATAGTAGTTTAGCTACCCTGCCAGGCTTCCTTGCTACATAAGAAAAGTTTGTATCACACTGTGTAAATAAATACACAGATCTGTTCGTAATAAAGGCCAGAAAAAAAGGCGGGGTTTTTGCCTGTTTGATACTAAACCTTTAGTATGAATATCCCAGTACGAACCGCAATGATCATAGATGATGATGAAGACTTTTGCTGCCTGCTAACCATTGCTCTTGAAAAGAGAAAGGTCCATACGATGTCAATACAATCATTGCCCGAAGCGGAGAATTGCCTCACTTATCTAAAGCCAACCATTGTTTTTCTTGATAACAATTTCCCGGATGGATTAGGGATAAACTTTATCAGTAATATCCGGATGGCCGACGATGAAATAAAAATTATTATGATGACCGCCGACCCCTCCGACTGGATAAAAGAAAAAGCGATAGAGGAGTGAGTACATATTTTTTTGAACAAACCCTTTTCTATGGACATTGTTGATAGTGTTCTGAATGAATTAAAC
>JAJAZO010000096.1 GCA_026785745.1 Chitinophagaceae bacterium
ATCTACTTTACTTACAATATCAAAAGATGGCATAATTAGCAGTTTTTAGTTTGTAGTTGTTGGTTTGTAGCTCTTCAAATGTAAGATTGTTTTATCTTTTAAAAACGCTGATATGCTGAGAAACCTGAAAAAAGTAATCCAGGGATTGTTTGATAAAAAAGAGGCTGTCCCTTTTGAGACAGCCTCTGGCTAAAGATTCATGGCTATACTTTCTTTTAATTTCCTGTTTTTACTCTCCCCTGCTCATCCGATGCACCACTTTCTCTTTTACCGCTGCTGGCTTTCAATTTTCCTTTATTGAAGCGGTAAGTAAATCCAAGCCCAATTTGTCTTGAATCTCTTACTTGTTTAAAAGCGACATCAATATTACTGTAGAGAATATTACCTTTCGCTTTTTGAGTATATAAAATATCCTTTGCAACAAAACGAATTGTGCCTTTCCCCTTCATAACCTGTTTACTTACACCCAGGTTCATTACACCCAGTGGTTGGATTTTAAATACTCCCTCAAGTGAAGCTGTCTGGTAAAAACCACCTAACTCTGCACTCCAGGTTTTTGACAGCTTAAACTGGTTGGAAACATTCAGCTGACCTGTTGTAGCGCTAAGTGAAACATAATCATTGTTTACAATTCCCTTAAATAAGTTATTATAAACATTTACATACAAATTAGCTGTCCACCATTTTTTTATTGAACCACCTGCAGCAACAGAAACACCATACTGACGCTGGCTGGCAATGTTTAATTTTGTGACAAAGGTTTCATTTTTATTGATATTTTGCTCCAATACATCGCTGATAATGTCAGTGGTATTGCTATAATTTAATGTGGTAGTTAAAAAACCTTTATACGTATGGCTCAACTCTATATTATGACTGAATTGCGGTTGCAGATTAGGATTTCCCTGTTCAAATGTATATTTATCAAGGAAGTGGATAAAGGGATTCAGGTCTTCATAATCCGGGCGGTTAATACGCCGGCCATAATTCACCACAAAACTGTTCTTTTCATTAGCAGTGTACTGTATATATGCAGTAGGAAATAACTGCGTGTAGTTTCTTTTAAAGTACTTGTCAATAAATAAGAATTTGCCCTGTACCGAATTATACTCATAGCCACTAGAATGCCCGTCTGAATTGGTATTTTCTACCCTTAATCCAAACTGGCCGCTCCATTTTTTACCAAAAGGCCTGCTATAGTTTACATAGACAGCATTCACATTTTCTTTATAGATAAAGTGATTACTTCTTCCGCTATCAAGTATTGGCTGCTTATTCACAAGGTTATTATAAACACCATCGTTATCAGTTTTCACATAACTTGATTTCCATCCTGCTTCAAACTTTGCGCCTTTTTTTAATGGATGAGAATAATCGGCTTTGCCCGAATATATTTTAATGTTTTGCGGCAGGTTTCCCAATAATGTATCAGGTATAAAAGTTGGTTGCCCAACAGTGTTAAAATATGAATTCACCAAACTTTGAGCATCCGTGCTGCGATAGGAAAGGTAATCTGCGTCTGCAGTCAGTTCTTTTCCTGTTGAATCAAACACATGACGAAAATTCAGGTTGGTGCTGAAATTTTTCCATTTTCTTTCGTTACTGGCATGACCAAGTGTTTTACTTTGCAAAACACCAGCCTGATTAGATATGTTTATATCACTTCTGCTATCAAAAGTTCCGGGGTTATAAAATCCACTTACTACTGCACCTAATGTTGTTTTCCTGGTTGAGAAATAATCTATACCAATTTTTCCATTGATGGATTCACCATGTTCTTTAATTCTTGTCTCTTGATCAAAAAGTGACTTTACGATTTTAGTATCAGGCTCAATAAACTTTCTTTGAATATCCAGTTCCTGAAAATTGGTGCGATTGCTATAACCTAAATTGGTAAAAAGGTTAACCTTATTTTTACGATAATTAAAATTAAAAGATTCGCTGTTTTTTAAATAACGTCCCTGGTTCCAGTTGGAAGACAGGCTTCCATTATATCCAAACTGCTTTGTTTTTTTAGTTTTAATGTTGATAATACCGCTGTTTCCGGCTGCATCGTATTTAGCTGGTGGGTTAGTCATTATTTCAATCTGGTCTAATTGACTTTCATTCATATTCCGCAGGTAATTGTCCAAGTCAGTTCCGGCGAGATAACTTGGTCTTCCGTCAATGTACACTTGTACACCTTGCTTTCCTTTCAAACTAATGTTGCCATCTTTATCTACTGATATGCCGGGAGATTTTTCCAATACTTCCATGGCTGTTGCACCTGCATTGGTAATTGATGCCTCAACATTCACAATTGTTCTGTCAAGTTTTTGTTCAATCAATGGTCTTTTTGCTGTCACGGTAACCTCATTCAATGCCTTTGGTTTTGGAACCAGTTCAATTGTCTTTAATGAAACCACAGCATTTGTTGCAGTAATATCAAAAGTTTCAGAAAATCCTTTGCTGTGACCAACGGCAGAAACTGAAACGAAATATTTGCCTTCAGCCACCGCATCAAATTCATACTTACCGGTTTTATCGGCAACACTCATCTTCGCTACCGATGAGTCTTTAGCTCGTATTAAGGTAATGGTGGCGGATTCAATAGTTTTAGCGCTACCGTCTATTATGGTACCGGTAATCTTCCCATTAGCTACCTGCGCCTGGCTTACAAAGGAAAGGGTTGTCAAAGCGACTGTCAGCATGGTTAAAATCTTTCTCATTTTCGTTGTTTTTTATGTTTTGTACTATACTTTAATTATTACAGGTCAAAACTATGTACTTTGTATCGCCAAGTACATTGTTTTAAATTAAACGGCCTGTTTTAGGGATAACCGGCCGTTTCTGGTGACATCTGTGTGACGCAGAGCAAGAAGTGTGGTTACAGAAACCCGCAATTTTCTGACAAAAGGTGTATAAGACCGATGAGTGGAAAAAGCCTGCAAATTCGCTGACATCTCGAAAATATATCGCTGATATCCGCCGGAAAAGATGAATCCCGCAATATGCAGGTTAAGATTGATGAAGTGAGTGATGTGAGGAACAATGTTTCTTTCTATAGGCCGAACTCTGCCCTTATTGCATCATGGTAGGTGCGGCCAGAAGTAAGCCGGTTAGCAGCTTTATCGTCCATTATAAAAAGGTAGCGACTATTGAAATGACGGTGCATTTCTTTTATTTTATCCTTATTAATAATGTATGATTTTTGGATGCGGAAGAATTGAGGCGGTAGTTTCTCTTCGAATGTAGTTAGCGATTGGTCAGTTATATGCTTTTGGCCATCTATAGTATAAATAAAAACATATTTATCACTGGCTTCCATATAACTAATGTTCTCGTACCGGATAAGATTTATCCTGTCGCCGGTCTTTATGGGAAGGGTTGTTGCTTTTTGTGGTGCCTGGAACTGGCGGATGATTTCCTGCAATCCCGCAACATCAATCTTCTGCGAAGACAATCGTCCGAATTGCTTCAGCTTATTGATGCTTTGCTCCAGTCTTTCTTCTTTGATTGGCTTTAACAGGTAGTCTATAGAAAAGGTTTCAAATGCTTTGATAGCATATTGCTCATAGGCGGTTGTAAAAATAATATTTGGCTTTACTTTCAGTTGGTCAATTACTTCAAACCCGGTGAGGTCGGGCATTTGTATGTCTAAAAAAATTACATCAGGCTTCAACTCTTCTATTTTAGCAATAGCTTCTCTCCCATTACCAGCTTCCGCAATTACTTCCACCACATCATTATATTGCTGCAAAAGACTTTTCATCAGTCGCCTGGCAGCAGGTTCATCATCTATTACAATCGCTTTAAATAGCTGACTCATCTTTTACTAATTTATGAATATGTAAAGAGACCTGTTTTACCGGCTGGTTGCTGAAACGCATCTCATAGTTGTCAGGGAAAAGCAGGTCCAGCTTGTCGTACACACTTTTTACTCCGTATCCGGGGTTTAGCTCATCCGGAAATGCAGGGCCTGAGTCTGCAACATTCATTACCAGCCCTGTGCCTTCTCTTTTTACTTCCAGGTTTATCTCCGTCATTTGCCCGGTTGCCTTTAGTCCATGCTTTACAGCATTTTCGGCCAATGGCTGCAGAATAAAACGGGGAACTAAATAATTGTCTAAGCCGTCCTCCACCTTCAAGGTATAATTCAGTTTGTCTTCAAACCTTATTTTTTCAATCTGTAAATACACATTCGCCATTTCTACTTCATCCTTTACTGTTGAGTAATTATTATTGCTGTAATTTATACTATACCGGAATAAATCAGCCAATGCAATGGTCATCTTCCGGGCTTTCTTTCCATCAGTAATAGAAAGGTCAGCAATTGAGTTTAAGGCATTGTATAAAAAATGGGGATTGATTTTAGAATGAAGGGCATCTAACTCAGCTTTCGTTTTCAATGCCATCAACTTTGTCAACTCCAGTTCTTTCTCATTCATTTTACGTTTACGTTCCAGTTCCACATAATTAACAGCAGTATATATCAACCCGGTGACCAGGGCATTAATGTAAGCGAAAATCAGCGTTGCGTGAAGATTCTTAAACTTCATCCCGTTATCGGTATAGTTTATTGCTGCATAAATAACAATTGCGGAAATAACTATAGATAAAATAATAACAGCATGATGTTTTATAAAAGACATTGTCTTTACGGCTGGGATACGGCTAACAAGCCAAACCGTATTAAAAACAAACAAAACGATTATTATAATCTGTCCTAATTGCTTCAAAATTAAATTCAGCAATCCCTTTTTAGAGACGCCTGTAATCATTTCCGGAGAAGTAAGTGCCAATAAAGCCGACATAATAAGAATTGCTATTGACAGTACTACAAGATTGCGTCTCAACCAAACATTTCTTATTCCCGAAAAAAGTCTTTTATTAATTGATAGAAGAAGAATTGCTACAGCAAGAAGAACCGTAGAAATAAGGATTAGAATTATCTGTATTATTAAAGAATAGTGCATAGATAGTACTGGCAAGATATTAAAAACCGGCAGGTATAGCTATGCAGGGGTTCGTAAACTATCGTTTTTAAGGGCCGAACTGATTATATTGCAGGAAAATTTACCAATGATTATTGATTACAGGTCAGACACCGTAACCAAGCCAACACCCGGCATGATGGAAGCCATGATGACCGCCAAAGTGGGTGATGATGTGTTTGGTGAAGACCCATCCATTAATGAACTGGAAAACATGGGTGCCAATATGTTTGGTATGGAAGCATCCCTTTTTTGTCCTTCCGGCACCATGACGAACCAAATTGCTATTAAATGCCATACACAACCCGGTGATGAAGTAATCTGTGATGAAAGCTCTCATGTGTATCAATATGAAGGCGGTGGTATTGCATCTAACTCCGGTGCTTCGGTAAAATTATTGCAGGGGAATTTCGGAAGAATAACTGCAGATCAGGTAAAAGTATCCATACAGCCGGATGATGCACACCGGGCTCATACCAGTTTGGTTTCGTTGGAAAATACTTCTAACCGTGGCGGAGGCAGTTGCTATGATTTTGAAGAAATAAAAAAGATACAAGCTGTTTGTAATGAAAATAAGCTTGCCATCCATCTTGATGGGGCAAGATTATGGAATGCATTAGTAGCAAAAGGAGAAACACCAAAACAATACGGCGAAGCATTTGACAGTATTTCAATCTGCCTTAGTAAAAGCTTAGGCTGCCCGGTGGGGAGTTTACTGCTTGGCAAAAAAAATTTTATAAAAAAAGCAAGAAGGATAAGAAAAGTATTTGGCGGTGGTATGCGGCAAGCTGGTTTTATCGCCGCTGCCGGCATCTATGCATTACAAAATAATATTGAACGCCTTGCAGAAGACCATGTACATACCAAACAAATAGCTGATGTTATTGCCACAAAAGAATTTGTGAAGATGGTACTCCCTGTTGAGACGAATATCATCATATTCGAATTGAAGGAAAATTTAACAGCCCCTGACCTGGTAGCTAAACTAAAAGAACATTCCATTTTAGGTTATGCTATTTCTCCTAACAGGGTTCGCTTAGTAGTTCACTTGGATATTACTAAAGAAATGGTGGCAAAAACGATTGAAGTCTTTAACCAATTATAATACCGAAGAAACAATGTTACCAAAAGTAAACCCAACATCAACAAAAGCCTGGACGGCATTGCAAC
>JAJAZO010000097.1 GCA_026785745.1 Chitinophagaceae bacterium
CGGATGTTTTTGTAAATATTCTTTTACAATGCTTCTTGCCAGCGGTTCATCGTCTATGATAATTATTTTACTCATATTGTTATCCTTGTGGAATTTTTACAATGGTTATAAAGATATTATCTTTTCCTCCCTTTTCGGAAGGCAGGGCCTCCGTTGTCAACAGGTCTGTACGGGCAAATAACAGGTATAATCTTCGTTGAACAGATTTTAATCCAAAACCGGTACCCATTTTTGGTGAGGATGTTTCAGGGTCAAAAGGGTTCATCACCCGGATGACTAAATTATTTTCTTCTTTGGCAGCATATAACCTGATTACTGTATCGCCGGTAGTATCGTAGAGGCCAAACTTAATGGCATTTTCTACAATTGGCTGTAGCAACAAGGCAGGTAATTTTAACTGGTGGGCTTCTTCGCTTATTTCAATTTCAGTGGCGAGGCGGTTACCAAATCTTACTTTTTCAATATCAAGATACAGTTGCAGGTATTGCAGTTCTTCCTGAAGCGTTACCCATTGTGTTTCTTCTTTTTTAAGAGTGCCTCTTAAAAAATCAGATAATTGCTGCACCATCTTTCTTGCTTCCTCTGGCCGGCTTCCTATTAATGCGTTGATTGAATTTAAACTGTTGAATAAAAAATGCGGCTGCAACTGTTGACGCAGTTTGAATAACTCTGCTTCTTTAGCCAGTTTTTCTGCATCTGTCTTTCGTTCATCTTTTTCTTTTTGTTCTTGCTGATTATACCAGAGGATACTTATCATCGTTACACAGCCCAGCAAAAGAAAAGCAATACTGAAGCGGATAGAAAGTGAGTGGTGTAATAAATCTTTATAGCCATCGTAATGGCCCAGCGAAATTCGCAGCAACCATTTTGATAATAGCAACCAAACAACAGTAAGAAAAATACAAATGGAAAAAATATTAATATACTGCTGGCCTTTTGGCAAATAATACCTGAGTGTGTTCATCACCAGCAGGCAGGCTAGTAACAATAAAGTGTTGGCAATAGCACTGTCAATGATGGCGGCTCTCAGCGGAAGGCCAAAGAAATTCAGCACCATTACATTATCTGCCATCATCACCAGCCAGCAAAGGATGAAAATGATACGGAACTTTATTATGGACAATGGCGAATTGGACATGGCTTAGGCGAGGTTCAATATTTCAAGGGTGTTGCCAAATCTGATTTGCTCCGCCTTTTTATAAATAATGTGCAGGTAACTGTCTGCATTTTCTTTTTCTTCAATCCTTGAATATACTTCGGCACCATCAATCAGCTCATTTAACTGATACAACTCACTTACGCTGATAAACTGCCATTGCACCAATTGCTGGTTTCGGTTGAAAAACATTTCTTCTTCTTTAGCACCGAGTAACTGAGCTTTATGAAATGCTTCTTCTTTACTGCCTGCAGTTATCAAACGAAGTTGTTCATCAAACTGAGCTGTGTGGTTGCCATCGCCACAAACGATGCGAAAGACCATTTTTGTAAGATACCAGTTCATGTATAAGTTGGTTTTTGGTATTACGTTGTCAGCCTGAGTTTATCGAAGGCTAAAAGCTCCTGATGTCAATTCCCCCGAATATCACTGTTCCTTTCAGGACCAAAATTTTTCCCGGATTATCAACGATGGTTTGCATATTCCGTTTGTCTTCTAATCCACCAAAAATGGTGACGGCTTCGCATTTTACTTCCCAGTTCTAAGGAACAATTAATTTGGTACCACCGAAAACGGTAGTTATCTCCAGCACCACTGTTCCTTTTATATCTGCCTGGGTAAGGTTTAGTTCAGTACCGCCAAAAATGTTCACAATATCGCCTCCTTTAAAATCTTTGGAAAGGATATGTTTTTTTGCACCGCCAAAAATGGAAGTAGTATCTACATAATCATCCTGGCTCCAGGTTTCTTCTTCATCAAGGATAGTGGCACCTTGCTCAGATGCTTTGCTTTTTTTTTCATCCCACCAGGATGATTGCGACCAGCTTGCCCTGCGGGGCCGGATAATAATAAAAGCCCCGATTAAAATAAATACCATCGGCCAGATATAACGGCGGAAAGCCAGGTCAGGATAAATATCACGGATGAGGAAGCCTGTGCCAATAAGTATCAATAAAAACCAACTGCCACCGCGGAAGTTATGTTTGAGACCAATAAAAATACCAAGAGCAATTAAAAAAGTTTGCCAGCTAAATAACAGCGGGGGTAAATCCGGTACGGCCACCCTTACCAATGCTGCTACACCAACCAGCAGGATAAAAACCCCTGTCCAGATATGACCATGTTTACTACGGTGGCGATCCATCCTTTCTTCACAACGACGCTTTTGCCGTTCTTTAAATTCCCTGAAATCTCTCATTCCTTCAAATTTTATTCAAAACTATGGGGAGAGAAGTGAATGGTCAATAGTGAATGGGTACTATGCAGTCATAACCCGGTGAATGGCAGGAAAGCTGGGGTGAAAAGAGAACCGGATTTTAAAAACCGGTCATTAGTTCATAGAACTGCTCCATATTAATTGATAAGGGTCTGTTTTTCCTTTGATGCAGGTAAACAGAAAGCAGGTGATAAATGGCATATTGATTCTTTCTTCATCGGTTTCTGTGCCGGCAGGAAAATCAATGGCCATGGTACCACTTACATATGTTTCAGTAGAGGAGGTTTCTAATGCTTTAAAACCGGGAGGCATTTTTTCGTTGCCAAAACCAAATTCATAACGACGGTAAGCCAACCGTTCTACCAGGTTCTGTATAAATTCGAGTTGGTCGAAGGCGGCGGAAATGTGTAGCATTTGTTTCATAACAAAGGGTTTTACTTGTCAGCCGTAGTCTCGTTTGAAACGAGACTATGGCGGGTAACCTTAGTTACGTATTAGATGCAATAAATGTCTTGTTTGCTTATTAAGGGAATGTGAAAGTTGAGGAGCTACTTCAAATAAAGAAAAATCATATCGGTGAACATGATAGTGGCGGGCTGGCGGGATTGAGAAATTAATAATTTAAGGGTTGAGTTTTGAAGATATTTTTTCTTTCGTTTATTACAACGCCTATTTCACAAACCCCATTTTTCTTAATATCTGCTGATGCTCCGGGCTTTCAAAAAATTTTTTATCATAAAATAAAGAGAGATTCATTAAATAAGCAGAAGGAGATTTTGC
>JAJAZO010000098.1 GCA_026785745.1 Chitinophagaceae bacterium
CAGTACTATCAATGCCCATGGAAGAAAATCATTAATCTTTTGTATTCATATATTTAATGAAACCAGGCGATTGCTGAATATATTTTATTACGGCAGCCTGAAATTCTTCATTTTGTTTAGCTGGCCCGTTCTGCGAAGTAAAATAGATAGTATAAAACTTATTATTCCGGAAATTAAAATCTGGATCTGTAACGTCTTTTTGAGAAATGATTATTGCAAACAATTTTGATTTCGCTTTTGATTCGTCATCACCAGTGGTACCGGTTTTAGCATAATAGTAATACGGTGATGAATTTTTCAGCATGGCTCCTAACCTTGCGGCAGTTCCATTCACCATTACCTGTTTCAATCCTTCAAATACTTTTTCCCTGACAAGAGAAAGATAATTATTATAACTAACGCCATTATCGGTATTAAAAGGAACGAACGGGTTTTCTTTTGCATAAGGGTTCAACGTCAATGAATAATTCCGGTTCTGGCTAATCATTTTACCAAAGGCATCGAGCATTTTTACCGGTGGCACCATTACCTGGCTACTGCCTTTTACGTGCCCCCGAAAAGAAGACATGAATACTTCGTTGGGTTTTCCATTATCCATACCTGTGCCTTTCTGATCGAATAAAGCATACTCCGGCAAAATGAAACCCGAATTCTTATACGAGTCCCTGAACAACAGCGAATCATACGCTGATGAAAACTTTTGTGCTCCTTTTCCAGTGCGGTATGTATAAATTCCGAAATTATTTAATAACCCAACCGACACAAAAGAACTATCGGAGCCAAAATTTGCTTTACCATTTATATAGCCGGGCCAGTTTTCAAATCCATTGAGCCAGTATTGTTTTCCATTGTAACTAAAATATGGCCACCCGATAGCTATCGGGTGCAGATTTGCTTCCGGATTTTGTGTGGCAAAATGCTGTGCCAGCAAATTCTGAAGACTTTGCCTGGAATATGAGCCAAGCAGCAACAAGTTGGAGTGATAATAATTATCTGAGTATCTCAAATAATCAACTACCGAAGCAATACGGCCATTATTTTTTTCAAAATCGTATTCAGCAACTTTTTCACCCCCAAAGAATTCCTGCTTCTGTGAAAAACCTTCAGCGGCAAAAGCATCCCAATCCAATTTCAATTGAGAAGCAATAGCAGAAAATACAATCGGTTTTAACGTAGAGCCAGGCCCCGGATTCATTCTTAGTAAATTGATATTTCCGATTTGCTTCCGCAACAGTGATTGGGAAACAAATCCATTATCTCCTCTTATCACTTTATTAAAAGCAGCTTTATCATTAGGATCAGGACGGTTCATTTCTTTAATAAAATCAGTCATTGCCACTAATTTTCCGTTGCCATCGGCAATACAAATGCCGTACTCAGCTCTTTTCTTATAGGCAGTATCGGCATTCATCATCCCCTTGATTTTAGCAGACAATGAGTCCATCATAACTGCATCCAGGGAAACAAAAGCATTCTTCCTGATTTGTCCTTTTGCTGTGTATTCAGACGAAACACTTTCTGAGAAATTTCTTGCCCAGATAAAATCATTCCCCATCGGGTACACATAAAAGCGGCTACCGTTAACGTAATAATTTTTCATAAAGGCATCGGGCTGAATCACCATCAGTTTATCATCGCCGGTTGAATCCAAAATCCTTAGCCTGTCGGGATTACGAAGCAATAATGTATCATTTCTGTCAAGAGTAACAACACCCTCCGTATTTATTAATTTGATAGATAAGCCAGACTTATTAATTAAGCAAAGCTGATCAAACAGACCTGCCTGTCCGGCAGGGATACTTTCGCCAACCGATTTCTTGAATGTTAACTGAAGTCCATCAGCCAGCAAAGAGCTTCGTTCATCCGTATAACTGCTTATCCTTTTGTTGACAACCGAACCATCGTCTGCATTCCACAAAGTGATATTATAATTAGTACTATCGCTAAACACATTACCTGTCCAGAACTGTTGCAGATGTGGTGGCGGTTCGATACGGAAATAATTATCGTTAACCGCTAACTGTGGTTTACCTGAATATAAATCCAGGTATAACATTTTGCTCTGGTCTAAGTGACGGCTGAAACTGCTTCTTGTATATGACTCAATCTCTTTAGTGAAAAACTTCCCGGCATCATCCATAAAACCAGCCGCCAGTAACTTTCTAACCGAGTCGCTGAATAACTGATCTTTTTTTGTCATTGATAAACGCCTTGTTATTTTGGCTGAATCGAAATAGTCAAACACGGGTTGCAATCGCAGTTCGATAAATGAATCCATATTCTTCGCCAGGTCTGATACACCAAACTCTTTATCCTTATTAAATACCGGTTTTACCAGGAATAATAATAATGCCAGGCCAGCAAAAACAATAGTACCGGGTATTAATTTTTTCCGGTTGGGATATTGTTCCAGTGGAATATTCTTGAATAATAATACAACTGCAACAATCAATATAGATGGAAATAAAATTGATTGTTTGCTGAGAATGCTGCCAAAAGGCAAATCCTGCCCAAAGAAAATATAACGTCCTGTTGCCGCAAGGATAACCAGCAATGCAGTTATCAATAAGTAATTCAATAACGAAAACCCCGCCGTGATAGTTGGATAGTTATTATTAATCCGGTTAGTAAAATCGGGATATAGTTTATAAAACGAAGCCAGCAATGTTGTTGGCAGCAATAACAATAACACATATAACAGCACTGACCATTTACCATGTTCGGCAATAAAGAAGCGGCTGGCTACAAGGTCTGTAGCCTGTGCATTATACTTAGCTCCCTTGTTCTGTGGTGCATGGGGCAGTAAATTAAACCCTGCAGCATTTACCGCAGGATTATTCTTTTCATAAATAAATGTATTGATGAACCATTGATTTTGAGCCGCCCTGATTACTGGTTCATACGTTTTTCCGTCCTCGTAGGCAGTTTCAATAGCTTTGTCAAACGGCATTGTCATTACATCAATACGATACTTGGTGATGGCTGCCTTTTCCAAAATCCTCTCTTTTGGAAAGAACAGGAAAGCCACAACAAATAATAAAATAGCAGTTGCAAAGCCAGCCATTGCTTTTATTCTTGCAGGCAACCGGTACAATAACCGAACTAGTGTGTAAGAAATAATGATGGCAAACAAAATATAGCCGGCTACATATATCAATTGCGGGAGTTCGAGCAAATTCTTAAAAATATATGGTCCCGAAACAAGATTGATAGCAAATAATAAAAGGTAAACAACACCAAGCAAACCAAATAACGATGCGTTTTTCTTACTGCCCGCTGACAACCCTGCAATAGCATAATTGATACAGAGAAAGGCTTCATTAAACAAAAGGAAGTTCAGAAAGATAATAGCAAACCCAATATCCACAAATGCAAACAACCCAAGCAGGCTAACAGATAACAACACTTTTACCGGGTTATTAATAATAATATCAAATGACTTACCAGTGCTGATACCCCACCAGCTCTTCTCTTCCGATACTACCAGAGGCGAATGCTTGTAAGAAATATAGATAAATACAAAATATAGTAATACTAGTAGAATGGCAAGGTGACGGCAAGTGGTTGGATCAAAGTTGTTAAAAGCAGCAAAGCCGCCACCAGTTAAAAGAATTGTTACCCAAGAAATAAAAAATATTGTTCTTGCACCTCTTTTTTTAACCAAAGATGTGCTGCTGATAGTATTGGCTACTCTCTCCTCTGTAAGTAAATTCGTATTTCTAAAATTTTCATTAAAAGATTGCTTTAATAAAAAAGCCGCCATTTTACGAACAGATACATATAGGTGTTTAAGAAATCCAAATCCGAAAATGATAGTCAGGGCAACAGTTGTAAAGAGGATAATACCAAAATTCCAGAAACTGTTCAGTTGCTGTACTGATGGCAAGTCCAACCCTTCATACGGCGGAAAACTTTTGTAACGCCAGTATAAAAAGAAACGGGTGGTGAGCAATACAATTGTAACGCAAGTCAACAATTGCCATACCCAACTTAGTTTATTGGCTGGCTTCAGCCAGGAGCTGGCAAAAACCATAATAAAAAAGAACAATAATGTACCAAACAAAATCAACTGCCAGGTTCCGGCAGTCATACTCCTGCTGCCAAAATTCCAGTTAAAAGAATTTTGAATAGAAAATACCCAGCCGAAGTTGGAGGACTTTGCAGGCAGTATTAATTGATTCTTTGAAGAAATAATTGGCGAGCCTCGTCCGTTCATAAATTTTGCCTGTAATTGTAGCGGGGCATTGGCTTTATCTTTATAGTAAGTCAATAATACAGGAGAGAAATCAATTGTATTATCACCATTAAATGGAGCGAATAAAAAGCCTTCGCCAAAGACTGCAGGCATCTGTTGCATATTGCGGGCATCAGAAACTAAAAATTTATTGATGCTATGTTTACTCCAGTCATCCCTGCTCTCTTCAGTTAACGGGTAGGAAACAGGGTAACGGTTCATTAGTGCAAAACTGTCTGCTCCAAGATAATTTATCCTGAACTGGTTCCTGTTATTATCCAAAAACCCAACACCCCATGCAATGGTACTGTTATCAGCAATAGCTGAAGCAAATGCAATACTGATCAATTGAATATTTTGTTCATCATATCGTATTGTATTGGCCGACTGAAATAAGCGGCCAGATAAGAAGTATTTTAATTCGCCTGCCCCTTTTTTAGAAACATCATCCCGCAATAGTAAAATATTTTTTAACGAAAAAACCAATTGTTCGTTGGTGTACCATGCCGAATTAATAAAGCCCATATCATCTTTAAAAATATTCCAACTGACTATTCCCTTTCTTATTATTTTCCTGGTTCTGCCAACAACTGTATTATTAACCCTTAATTCAAAACTGCTATCAGCTACTGTTTTAATAGTTATAATTGACGAATCAATGCAAAAAGAAATACTGTGTCCGGCAGCAGGATAATTAGCAGATAATAATTTATATGAATTGCCTGCTGATGCGGCGTAAAAAGGCTCTTCTGAGTAAGAAGATATTACATTAAGCTGTTTCCCTTGCTTGTGCAGCACAAACTTGTTAAACGAATTCCCTTTATAATTAATGGTATCAGTTCTTCCCAATTCAATGTTCCCGGAAACCCGAAAACCATCATGCCTGATAAAATGATGGTCTAGATTGCTGAAAGTTCTCAGCGATAGCGGAGCATTAATATTAAAGAATAAAAATGAAAAGCATGCCATGCTTATAAGCAAAAACACAAAAGGAAATCTCCTTTTCTGATAGCCATTTTTTACAAACCCCTTGAAATAGAGTAAGCCATACAGCAACAGCACCGCAATGGTGAAAGCATATAAAAAGGTAAAGCTTGTGAGGAACTTAAACATGGTTCGGATTATTGATTGTTCAGGTTTGTTTCATCAAAAACAGGATATGAAAGCTGGTGCAGCTCTGCCTTATTCAAGGCCATTTTTATCACTAATGCCCTGCTGCCAAATTCTGTATTTAATTTCTTCAATAAAGCAGCATCGAGGCCGTTGCCTTTTCCAAGTCCCTGTATCCGTTCCACCATTTTACCACCTATTGACAAATCATTGACCCGCAGGTACAGGTATTCTATGTATAACAACGATAAAGAAACAAGAAGATCTAATAATTTTTCCTGGTCGGCTGAGCTAAGTTTAGCAGGGCTATTTTTGTTTGCATCGGTTATCGCCAATATAGGTTTTAGAAATTTTTCATAGGCAAAAGCAGCCACTGAGTTCTCAGTTTGCAGTACACCCTGCATCGCTATTGTCTCATCTTTTGTTTTATCATAACCGGGGTAGTTTTTAACTTTATAAGCTTTTAAGATACCATGCTTCAGTGAATCATACTCATGCTGTATCCCATTGTATTCCTTTATCACCCTGTTCAGCCCTTCATTCTCTTTGGAGAGTTTATTCAACTCTGCATTCAGGTCACTGATCTTACTTTCTAATGATTGCGAAGCCCTTTTTCCTTTCTTTTCTTTGGTAATTACAGGCAGACCATTCCCATTGTTTGTTTCGGGCTGCTTTGCCTTATTATTTACTGCTGCAATAGCCAGGTTTATTTTCTGCTGATGACGATAGAACAGGTAAATAACAAACCCAAGTAATGCAATGATTGCAAACTGACCTGCCATTATATACTGGTTAGTATTATCACTGGTTTCCTTTTCCGGCTTTTTTATTACCTGTTGCGGTTGGCTGGCATTGAACTGTTTAATCATCGAATCCAATTCCGATTTTAGTATAACTGGATTGCGGTTTGTTTTCTCCTGTATTGTCAGTGTATCTACAATGCGGATATGCTTTGCATCAGGCTGCTGGGCAAACAAGGCCATTGAGAAAAACAACAGGAAAAAAGAGAAATAGATTTTATATCGCATAATCATTTTGTTAGTCATTAAAAATTGAAGAACTGAAGTATCCCTTGTCTTTTCTTTACCGGTTTGGTATTAACTAATAGTTTTTCTTTTACCACATCATCATACACAGCATTCACAGAAGCCAGTTCGCCGGAATAACCGGGAAACATAGAGATTGCCTTCATATCCTGTATCGGTGAGTAGGTTTCAGCAACAGAAGTAAGGATACTGTATAGTGATCTTACATCTTTCACCCGTTGATTCTCCATTAGCCGCAGGTAAATATTATCCCGGGTAAAATAGATGTCAACTGTTTTATTTTTAAAGGCTTTCAATTCCTGGTTGTTCCGTCGCACTACGGCAGCATTGTATAATATATCATTACCCGGTTCGATTTTAATCCCGCGGTAGAGGTAGATATTATTATTCAGCACATCATTATTCTTCGACAATCCTTCTTTCTTATCAATCGGGATACCTGTAAAGTCAGTGATTTTATAAGCTCCTGTAAATGCACCATGAATTGCCACATTCTTATTGTTCAATGCCCTGCCCGGAGGTACGGTATTAACTTTAACAACGGTTCCGAGTAATTCTTTCAACTCTTTTTCCAGTTTTACCTTCAACTCATCAAAATAAAATGCACGGCCACTCAACATCACCGTTTTTATCCGCTTCTTAATATCTTTTGTGACAACATCTTTTATACTGGCGATAATGCAGTGTACAATGCAATCCGTGGCTTTGTGAATAATGCCGGTCACTTCATCATCCCATCTTATGCTTCTGTCTTTGAGAATAGCTTCGGCATACTGTAATAGTGTTGACTGATTTTTATACAGGTTTCCAATCGTTCTTTCAGTACTTAATGAATTTTCTGCCAGTTGAGAAAATTCTGTAATACTCACTGACTGCAGGTTATTGAATTTCTTTTTCTGTTCTTCCATCAGTTGAATAAAATTCAGTGTATCCGCTGTCAGGTTCTGGTCAAGAATATGCCGTCTGATAAAATCTTTTACTGAAATATCATTACTCCCCGGAATTGCTTTTAGCACCAGCGTAAGAAAGTCTTCCACAAAGCCATACAGCAGTACATTACCAGCTCCTGCAAAACCTGTTCTGAAAAAACTTGAATAATTCTCGTTATCGTCAGCCAGCAGCATGGAAATATCTGTAGTACCCTTGCCACAATCAATCACTAAGGCAATTTCTCCGTTGCTGAGATTTACTTCATCCGCATGGGTTTGCTGATAGCCCATAAAAGCGGCATCACTCTCAGAAATAGTTTCGTACTCAATATATAATGTATCACTTCCGATGCCAAGTGATGTCAATAAATTACCAGTTTGGCTTCTCAACTCATTCAGCATTTCAAAAACATCATGCTGTGTGTAAATATTGGGTACGAGTAATGTAACGATAATACCTCCTTGCTGAAATGATGGCTTGGTACTTATCATTAACCGCAAGATTCTCAGCAGCACGGCACTGATAAGTTCTTTCTTATGAGAACGGATACTATAATCTTCCGTATAGTTACCCATCGAAAGTTGCAGGCTTTTCTCAATACCAAGTTTCAGGTTAGGGATGATCTCATAATCATCACGGAAAGAAACCTGTGTGGCCGCTACTTCCTGGCGGGTGATAAATAACCGGATTTCATCATCTTCAATGCGATTGGTAAAATTGAACGGAAATGTTTTTCTTCCTTCACGGCTTATTCTTTTTTTAACTGCATAAAAAGAACGATACAGCATATGCTGTCCTGCTTCATGATTCAAAAAATCTTCTCTCTTCCACCCGGTAGCTATCGGGTTTTTGCTGCTGTCAGTAATATTTAACTGGCTGATAATATTCTCCAAAATATCATAAGAGACAACGGCAGATTGCGGGCCGCAATTCTTATACCCTACCTGGCTTGCTTCACTACCGAAATCGATTACTACCCGCTGGCATTGCCGGGAGCGGACAATGGTGAACTGTAATTCACCGGAATATTTTTCTTCTTCGCTGTGTACGAAAGTAACCTTCAGTTGAAAAGGAATTTGCTCAACTTTGTATTTGTAAAACCCAACGGATACCCGTTTCTGATCTGCTGAATAATCCAATAGCAGCCCTGTTTCATCATCCTTAAAAGGTTCAACTACAAATGTTGAGTTCTTCTTAATCACTAATTCAAACCCACTCTCTTC
>JAJAZO010000099.1 GCA_026785745.1 Chitinophagaceae bacterium
CTTCTTCAAAAGGAGTGGTTGAGAAAGAAATACCACAGGGGGTGCAAACTGATTTGTTTGGAAACATTTTTGAGAGTCCGAAGTCCGAAGTCGGGAGACAGGAGCCAAGGCCTGAAGATTCAGAAATTACTGAAGGATTAAAAGTTGATAAAAATATTAATAATACCCCACACAAGTATGAAGCCGTGGAAACTGATATGGCTATTAAAAAGTTGGTAGCCGAGCTTAAGAAGCATGATGAAATATGTTTTGATACAGAAACAACGGGTATTGATGCAAACGATGCTGAACTGGTAGGATTAAGTTTTTCTGTGAAACCCGGTGAAGCGTATTATGTTCCCTGCCCGACGGATCAGAAGAGAACAAAAGAAATTCTTGCACATTTTGAGTCGCTGTTTGCAGATAAAAAGAAAACATGGATAGGGCAAAACACCAAATACGATTTACTGGTGTTAAAGTGGTATGATGTTGAAATAGTTGGAAAATTATTTGATACCATGCTGGCCCATTATGTGATTGAACCAGATGGAAAAAGAAGCATGGACCTTCTCAGCGAAAAATTTTTAGGCTACGAACCAGTGTCTATTGAAGAATTAATAGGAAAAAAGGGGAAGACACAGGGAAGTATGAGAGATGTGGAAATTGAAAAAATAAAAGAATATGCCGGCGAAGATGCAGACATCACCCTGCAATTAAAAAATGTTTTTGTGCCGTTGCTAAAAAGCAAAGAAGTAGAAAAAGTATTTAACGAAGTGGAAATCCCATTAGTGAAAGTATTGGTAGATATGGAACATGAAGGAATAAAAGTGGATGTTGATTTTCTGGCCGGCTATTCAAAGGAATTGGAAAAAGATGCAAAGAAGGCTGAAGAAAGTGTGTACAAACAGGCCGGAGTTCGTTTCAACCTGGCATCACCCAAACAATTGGGCGAAGTATTGTTTGACAAACTAAAGCTGGACTCTTCAGCCAAAAAAACAAAGACCGGCCAATACCAAACCGGTGAAGATGTGTTATTAAAGTTAGCCGTAAAAGGCCATCAGATAGTAGATGATATTCTGACTTTTCGGGAGTTGACAAAATTAAAATCAACGTATGTGGATGCTTTACCACAGTTGATCAACAGGAAAACAGGAAGGGTGCATACAAGTTATGGACAGGCGGTAGCAGTAACTGGCCGTTTACAAAGTAATAACCCTAATCTCCAGAATATCCCTGTAAGAACAGATCGTGGCAAAGAAGTAAGAAAGGCGTTTGTTCCCAGAGACAGCAAACACATTTTTCTGTCCGCCGATTATTCACAGATTGAATTAAGAATCGTTGCATCCATTAGTGGTGATGCAAATATGTGCAAAGCATTTAAAGACGGAACAGATATTCATACAGCTACTGCCGCAAGGGTGTATAATATTGAGGAGAAAGATGTAACCAAAGAAATGCGGTACAAAGCCAAAAGCGTAAACTTTGGTATTATTTACGGACAAGGTGCATTTGGCCTCGCTGATAATCTTGGTATCAGCAGAACTGAAGCCAAAGAAATTATTGATAATTACAAGAAACAATTTCCCGGTATCCAGAAATACATGGACGACACTATTAATTTTGCAAGAGAAAACGGGTATGTAGAAACACTGATGGGAAGAAAAAGATGGTTAAGAGATATAAATTCTGCCAACTTTACCGTCCGTGGTTTTGCAGAACGAAATGCCATCAATTCACCTATACAGGGAACGGCTGCCGACATGATAAAGCTGGCAATGCAAAAAGTGCATGCCGCTATGAGGAAAGAGAAAATGCAAAGCAAGATGCTGCTGCAGGTACATGATGAGCTGGTATTTGATGCACTGAAAACTGAAGTAAAAGAATTAAAGCCGCTGATATTAGAAAACATGCAGTCCGCCATGTTGCTGCCGCATAAAGTACCCATCATTGCAGAATGTGGGGAAGGTGAAAACTGGTTAGAAGCACATTAATATGAACTGGTCGCTTTACTTTAAAGATGTAACAATAATAGGAAGCCGGTATTTGATTATAACCAGTATAGCTTTTCTTATTTCCTATCTCCTGCTGCGCCGGATGATCCGTTCTAAAAAAAATCAGCAAAAATTCCCTGACTTTAAAGACTATGTAAGAGAGATTATTTTCTCTATTCTCACCATCTTTATCATGGCATTTATCCCGGCTTTAATTTTAGGTAGTCCGGAAATGAGGAGCCATACAAAGTTTTATACAGATATTAAACAGCATGGAACATTATATTTCATTATAGCCTTTCCTCTAATGGCCATCATGCATGAAACTTATTTTTACTGGATGCACCGGTTAATGCACCATCCGTCCATATTCAAGTTCGTTCATTTTATACACCATAAGTCAACTAACCCCAGCCCTTTTGCAGCGTATGCTTTTCATCCGCTGGAAGCCATTGTAGAAGCCGGGATATTTCTTGTGTTTGTTTTTACCATGCCGGTGCATTTATTTCACCTGTTGTTTTTCTTCCTTTTTATGATTGTATATAATGTGTATGGTCATCTTGGCTGGGAATTATATCCAAAGGGATTCAGCAAACACCGGATCGGAAAATGGGTCAACACTTCTGTCAATCATAATCAGCACCATCAGTATTTTAAGGGCAACTATGGTTTGTATTTTTTATTCTGGGACAGGATGATGGGTACAATCCGTAAAGATTATGATGAAAAGTTTGATGAAGTTAAAGGCAAATAATTTTTTAGCCCGGATATAGGAACTCCGTTCCGATTAAAAAAATCGGGAACAGACCCGATAGCTATCGGGTTCCGGTGTCCGGTTTTTCCAAAGTCATAAATTAGTACACATGGTATAAGCTAAGTTTGCATTCTATGCAACCTGTAATTTATTACTGTTATGATGCCTATTGCGGCTGGTGCTATGGATTTAGCCCGGTAATAAAAAAAATAGCAGACGAGTATAAAGACAAGCTTTCTTTTGAAGTACTAAGTGGCGGTATGATGCCTGCTGAAAACCCACGACCAATTGCTGCAATGGCTGGCTATATAAGCGAAGGATATAAAAGGGTAGAAGAAATGACCGGGATAAAATTTGGACCTGACTATCTCTGGCATATTTTCAACCCCTCAGAAAGTGATTGGTTTCCCTATTCTGAAAAGGCGGCTATTGCATTGTCCATTTTCAAGGAAGTATATCCTGAACAGCAGGTTGCTTTTGCAGCCGACCTTCAATACTCATTGCATTTCGAAGGAAGGGATTTGACTGATGATGAAGCCTATCGTCACTTGCTGGAAAAATACAGTATCAACGCTGAAGATTTCTATACGAAACTACACAGCGAAGAATATAAAGAGAAAGCCTTGTATGAATTCTCCTTGTGCAAACAATTGCAGGTAACAGGTTTTCCGGCTGTACTATTGCAAGCAAATGAAACAAAATTTTATCTTGTAGCAAGAGGTTATACCTCGTATGAAAATGTGAAAGTAAGAATTGATAATATCCTGAAAGAGATCAATGCTGATAATGAACGATAAAAAAGACATTGAAACCCGAAACGACCTGCTGTTACTCATGCAGGAGTTTTATAAAAAACTGTTGGCAGATAACTCCATCAATTATCTTTTTACCGATGTTGCCAAAATAGATTTAGCCCATCACCTGCCTGTATTGGTTGATTTCTGGGATTCGGTTTTATTTCAATCTGATACTTATCACAAGAATGCTATGCAGCCTCACCTGGCGTTGCATCAACAATCTCCTTTGGGCAAACACCATTTTGAAACATGGCTCCGCTATTTTAAAGAAACGGTTGACGACCTGTTTGCAGGAGATAGTGCTTTTAACATCAAAGAAAGAGCAACAAGTATCGCCACCGTTATGCAAATAAAAATCAAGCAATTAAGCTAACTAATAGTTGATTCATCCTGAGAATTTCCGGCTTTATCCTTTTATTTCTTGATAACTGTCAGCAGAGTTTTTACCTTATCCCCCCTAAAATTATTATATGAAACAAATAACCTTAACTCTCTGCGCTGTAGCTTTTATAATAGCTTCCTGCAACAAGTTCTGAAACCAAACCGGAAGTTGACTCTGCCACTATGATGAAGAACTGGCAGGGTTACATGACACCGGGAGATGTACACAAAATGATGGCATCATGGGATGGTGCCCGGACCGGGGACGTAACCATGTGGATGTACCCTGGTGCGCCAGAACAAAAGAGTACTTCTACTGCGGTAAACAAAATGATAATGAATGGCCTTTATCAGCAAACTACTCATACCGGTAACATGATGGGTATGCCTTTTAATGGTCAGAGTACTGTCGCTTACGATATTCATAAAAAAAAATTTATGAGTACCTGGATTGATAATATGGGCAGCGGCATTATGTTGCTTAAAGGCCCGTGGGACGAAGCAACTAAATCAATTACACTAAAAGGAAAAATAACTGATCCCGTTACAAAGGAAAACTGTGATGTAAAGGAAACCTTTACTATTATTGACAACAATACACAGGGAATGAAAATGTTTATCATTATGCCGGGCGGAAAAAAATTTAATTCAATGAATTATTTATTGATTGATATCTTTTCCTTCTTTCAGCTTTGTAATAAAGCCTTCTATTTGTTTCTTAGTTGCATCATTCGGTGCCTGTGCCAATGCTTTCTCCGCATATTTCAATGCACTTTTAAAATCGCCTTTGGCGGAATAGCCACTCATTAGGCCATTGCTTACACCCCACATATCGCCATATCTTTTTTCACTGGCTTTAAAAACTTCCATGGCTCTGTCTGCTCTTTTCTGTGTTATCAACTGCCGGTCGTAAGCGGTGTATTGGTTGGCTGTGCCAATTAACAGAGCTTTATCCATGGTAGAGTAGGCCTGTTGTGTGCGGTTAAGTTTATCATATGCGTTAGCCAGATTTCTTAAGGTAATAAAACCTTTTTGTCCCTGAAAACCAGTGATAGTCTGGATGCTCCATGAAAGGGCTTCTTCCAGGGTGATGTTTTTAATGAGGCAGTACTGTGCAGCCTGCAGCATATTATTACTATTAAATATAATAGGGTGTATGACATATAATAAAAAACCGTTTAGCCTCAGACTGAACGGTTGTATATGTAGTATCAAAATATGTTAGCTTAGTTACCGCCACCGCTTGGTGGACGTTGCGGTCGCATACCTGGCTCAATTTCTTTTTTCCAGATCTCGTACTGTGCTTCCGGCAATGCTGCTTTCAGTTTTTTCTCTCTTGCTTCTGTAAGCGGCTGCATTTTTTCCTGCATCGCTTCACGGCTTGGCCTTTCGCCACTTGCCATCAACTCTTCCCTGGCTTTGTCAGACTCTTTGTAATAAGTGGTAAAAATAGCGTCAACCTCAGCCAATTTGGTAGCATCCAGTTTAAAAGCACTATCCATTTTAGTATGGATGCTGGCCACTCTTTCTTCTACAGTACGACGCTGAAAACCTCCGCCCTGGGCGGAAACAGTAAGTACAACGGCAAATGAAGCCAACAGCAATAAAGATATATTTTTCATGTGTATATTTTTGTTTTAGAAATTTGTCACATGGAATTCGCCATTAAAATTCATTCCGGGTTGGTAAACACCCCTAATGGCTCATTTCATGTTGAAATTATTTTAGATAAATACAATAAACAGGTAAATATGACGGCAATTTTAGAAAAACCGTTCGCCGGGAGGAAACTTATTTTCAAAGCCCCTATTTGCCCGAACTCAAGTATCTTGCAGCTCCTTAATTATCAAAACACTTATGGAATACAGTAAACTTGTTGCCGTGACCGGATTACCCGGATTATTTGAACTGATTAACAGCAAAACCGATGGAGCCATCGTACGTTCCCTCGATGATAAAACAACCCGTTTTGTAGCCAGCCGTGTCCACAATTTTTCTCACCTGGAAAGTATTGAAGTATATACTGTGCGGGACAATGTGAACCTGGTGGAGGTGCTGAACGCAATGGAAAAAGCAGGTGGTTCATTACCTGATGATAAAGATGCCGCTGCGGTTAAAAAATACTTCGAAAAAGTATATCCTGATATGGACTTTGAAAGGGTATATCCCAGTGATATGAAGAAGATGGTGAAATGGTTTGATGTTTTGAAGAAAAACAATGTGGAGATAGTGTTGTCTGAGCTTCCGGAAGAAGAACCAGAACCAGAAGTGGAAGCAGCCGAAGTTGTTGAAGAGGCACCAGCCAAAAAAACTACGGCGAAGAAAAAAGACATTACGGCTGAAGCAACAGATGGTTCGACTGAGCTCACCACTCCGAAGAAAACTCCCAGAAAAAAGAAAGCGGAATAGAGAAGCTGCGAGTTGTTAGCTGCGAGTTGCGAGCTATTTCAAATATTCTTGAAATAGCTTTTTTTAATTTAAACACTACTGTTTATGAATTACAGTGCGGATATAGAAAAAATGCCCCGTCATTTTTTACCAACCAATTTTTCGGTTAC
>JAJAZO010000100.1 GCA_026785745.1 Chitinophagaceae bacterium
GCCTTACTATATGATGGTGCGTAAGCATGTTGAATTGATGTTTCCATATTATTTGTTTTCTTGGTACAAAGGTCTTATTGCCGTTGTATTTAAAAGCTGACAGGGATATGAAAGCTAACTGATTTTCGTCATGCGGATATTTGCCACTTGTTTAAAAGGGGTAACTAAATCCCGGTTCAATCATTTTTTTTCTTACTTTGAAGAACCAAAAACCAACTGCCATGGCAAATCAACTTTTTCGCAAGAAATCCATCACCACCATTTTAAAGGATGCTGAAGCTGGTCTTGATGACGGTCATTCATTAGGTTTAAAAAAAGTGCTCGGTGTCCGTGACCTTACCTTCTTTGGTATAGCTGCCATTATAGGTGCAGGTATTTTTAGTGGTATCGGTTCAGCAGCTTCCAGCGGTGGCCCCGGCGTTGTATTTCTTTATGGTTTTACAGCTATTGCCTGTGGCTTTGCAGCTTTATGTTATGCAGAGTTTGCATCCACTGTTCCGGTTTCCGGCAGTGCCTACACTTATTCTTATGTTGCCTTCGGCGAAATATTTGCCTGGATTATTGGCTGGGATTTATTAATGGAGTATGCCATCGGTAATATAGCGGTGGCTATTTCATGGAGTGATTATTTTACCAATCTCATGTCTAAGGCAGGCTTGCATATACCCGACTGGATGACGATGGATTATCTCTCCGCCAAAAGGGGATTTGCGGAAGGGCTTACCGATCAATCTGCTGCCTGGACAGATGCGCCGCAGCTATTTGGTATGCGTATAATCATGGATTTGCCAGCCTTACTGATAGTTGTCTTAATTACATATATCGTATTCAGGGGCATTAAAGAATCCCGTTCCGCCAGCAACCTGATGGTAATTATTAAACTGTGTGTCATCTTTTTTGTTATTGTATTGGGAGCCTATTATGTAAATACAGATAACTGGTCACCGTTTACACCAACTGGTTTTTCCGGGATAATGAAAGGAGTGTCGGCAGTCTTCTTTGCTTATATCGGGTTTGATGCTATTTCCACCACGGCGGAGGAGTGTAAGAACCCGCAAAGGGATTTGCCAAGGGGTATGATTTATTCATTGGTTATTTGCACCGTGGTTTATATTTTATTGGCATTAGTGCTTACAGGTATGGTACATTATTCCACACTCAATGTGGGTGATCCGCTGGCAATGGTATTTGATGCGAGAGGAATGAAATTTATCGGCGGCATAGTAGCAATAAGTGCCATCATTGCCACAGCAAGTGTATTGTTGGTTTTCCAGTTGGGGCAACCAAGAATATGGATGAGTATGAGCCGTGATGGATTGTTACCTAAAATATTTTCAAGAATTCATCCTAAGTATGGCACACCGTCGTTCTCCACAATCCTTACAGGTGTTGTGGTCGCTGTTCCTGCCTTGTTCCTGAATCTCAGTGAGGTACTTTCTTTAACGAGCATCGGAACATTGTTTGCTTTTGTAATGGTATGCGGGGGAATTCTTGTTTTACAGCAACGGAAAGACAGACCGGAGAGTAAATTCAAAGTGCCGTTTGTCAATGCACAGTTTATTTATCCAGCTTTAGTGATTGCAGCAATTATACTTATTGTTAGTAATGTTCCGACTCATTTTACAGAGGATATCTGGACAAAAGATACCTGGCCCATGGCAGCATTCTGGCTCATAGCCATTATAATGGCTGTGTTGGCTTTTACCAGAAAACTTTCGCTGCTGCCAATACTGGGTATGATAAGCTGCTTCTACCTGATGGCGCAGGAAACACACAAAGTATGGATGCGATTCCTGATTTGGTTGGTGATAGGTCTTCTTATCTATTTTCTGTACAGTTACAGGCACAGTAAACTGGCTAAGAGGAAAGAACCATAAAAGAAAAATTGTATCCCGCAGGAATGCCACGGTTTTAAAGAGTGGCATTCCTATTTTTGTACCATGAAGTACCAGCTCGGTGATACGGTTTTAATCCTGCATTCTAATGAAGAAGCACAGGTGGTGGATATAATGAATGACAAAATGCTGATGGTAGATGTGAAAGGAGTGACATTTCCTGTTTACATGGACCAGGTAGATTTTCCTTACTTCAAAAGATTTACTGAAAAAAAATTATTTCCGGCAAAAAAGGACAAGCAATTTGTTGATGATGTAAGAAAAGAAAAGCGATCGCAGGAGAAAAAAGTAGTGGATGGTGTTTGGCTTACTTTTTTACCGGTAATGGATACGGATGAGTTTGGGGATGTAGTAGTAGAAGAGTTAAAGATTCATTTAATAAACAGAACAGAAACGCCGTTTAATTTTGTGTATAAACTTCATTTCTTTGGCAAACCCGATTTTGAATTGAAGAATACGGTTCATCCATTTGAAGATTTTTACCTGCATGATGTTGACTTTGCTGATTTGAACGACAGCCCTTCTTTTGAATTTGATTTTTCGTTGTTAAAGTCGGAAAAAAATAAAGCGGATCATTTTGAGACGTCTGTAAAACTGAAACCGAAACAACTCTTTGCAAAAATTGAAGAGCTTAAAGAAAAGAACCAGGCGACTTTTTCACAAAGATTATTTGAAAATTATCCTGATAAATTGGTGGAAGACAGACCGGAACTCGGAAGATTGGCGGCCAAGGGGTACAAAATTTATGATGCATCGAAAGGAAGACAACATTTAGAACCAGCCCGGAGTGTAGTTGATCTGCATATTGAAAAAATAACGGATGATTGGAAGCGACTGAGTAATTATGAAATACTAAGCCTTCAGTTAAAAACATTTGAAAAATATTATCATCTTTCTATAGCCCATCATCAGCATTCATTAACGGTAATACATGGGGTAGGGGAAGGAGTGCTTCGGGATGAGATACATGATATGCTCCGGTTAAAAAAGGAAGTCAAGTCATTTGTAAATCAGTATCATCCGAATTTTGGGTATGGGGCTACGGAAATATTCTTTCAATACTGATTTTACTGTTTATTTTTGTTTTGCTACAAGCCAGGCTATCGCTTCTTATTTATTTAAGAGGAGGAAAGTCCGGACAGCACAGAGCAATGCACCGGTGAAGAGCCGGGTGATGTGAAAGCATCAACAGATAGTGCCACAGAAAATAACTGCCTTTCTCCCTCTCTACTTGTGGAGAGGGTTGGGGTGAGGTTGAAAACGTAGGGTAAGAGCCTACGGCTTTTGATGGTAACATCATTGGCGGGTAAACCTTGCATGCTGAAATGCCACATATAGTATCGTTTGAGGACGGCTCGTCCAAGACCCGCCGAAAGGAGGACACGGTACAGGGTAGGCAGCTTGATTCCGGTGAGTAATTACCGGGACAGATAAATGATAGTCCACAACCCGCCTTCGCTTAGGCTTTGGCGGGCAGACAGAATCCGGCTTACCGGCTTGTAGCTTTTTTAAAACAATTAACCATGCGGAATTTATTACTGTTACTGGCAATTATTTTTTTAGCAGTCGCTTGCAAAAGCAAATCTGGTAAAAAGCAAGAGGAACCATTAGTTACTATTAATAACACAGTAGATTCTGCATTGATAAAACAGCAAAGAGATTCGGTACTGCTAAGCCTTACCAACGAGGTGTTGACAGTAATTAAGCATACGAAATATGATTCTCTTGCTTTATTTATTCATCCGGTTGAAGGGGTAAGATTTTCTCCCAATGCATTTATTGATACTGCTTCCAATGTATTATTTACAGCAGAAGCATTTAAGAAAGAAGTCCAGGCAAAAAAACAGCGCAAAATTACCTGGGGTGATTATGATGGTTCCGGTGATCCTATTTCTAAAACGATTGATGAATATTTCAAAGTTTTTGTTTACGATGTTGATTTTCTACTGCCAGAAACCCGCAAAGTAAATGAGTTTATTGGCGGCAGCAATTCACAAAATAACCTGCTGGTAGTTTACGATGGATATGATTTTACAGAAAGCCATTTTTCAGGATTTGATAAAAAGTTTGATGGGATGGACTGGAGAAGCCTGCGGCTTGTTTTTAAAATGAAAGATGGAAAATATTTTTTAGTTGGCGTTATTCATGATGAATGGACTATTTAATAAATGTATTCCCGATATAGCCACCAAGCTCCATCATCCACGCAATACCAAGATGAACAATTAACCCGCCAATAATTGATTGGGTGTGATACACCACCACTCCAAGTATAATACCTCCAAAATAAGAACTGATACATTCGCCTAATGGCTTACCAAAATGGATGGTACAATAAAAGCAGGCCATTGGTAATATAGCATCCTTGCCAAACCATTTAATAAAAGCCAATACCAGGAAACCACGGAAGAAAAGTTCAATGCCGATAAAATCTGTTCCGTAGGAAAATTCGAACACCAATTTATGCCACCAACGCAAACCCGGTTCGTTCTCTATACCGGCAATAGCATTTAGTTTGGGATAGTCGGAAAGAAAATCAGGCTGTGTTGATGCAGCAGCAATCAGGGGCAGCATTATCAGGAGCATCAGCAAGTATGGTTTCCAATCTATCATGGTAGTTTTTATTCCATAAAACGGTTGGTTGTTGTCAAACGATTTCCAAAAAATAAATAAAATGACAGCAACAATCAGTAGCAAAAAGTGCCAATAGATAATATGGTCCCAGTAGTTGTTCCAATTCAGGTTATCAGAAAAGTAAAAAGGAATATCAAGACTGATCTTAACTGCGAAGATGAGGGGGGCTATTAGTAAAAAAAATAGGAACCTCTTTTTCCCCGGATAAACAAAGGGCTTGAATAAATGAGTAAGCAGATAGGGGATTGCAAAAGCCACGAGAAAGACTGCATACCAGCAAATAAGTTTAACAGGGAAAGAATTATTTTTTCTGATCGCTGTATCAAGCCCCATAGTGTAATTAATAAATACAAGCACCGCAGTAAAAATGGAAACGGTAATAAGAATTCTTTTATCAGTTTCGGATAAGTAACGACGTATATATTGAAAGATGCTTTTCATTGAACGTTGAAAATAAAATATTTTAACCGTCTTTAAACTTTCTTCTTCCACACGGTTCAAAAGTTGCGTTAATAATTTAAAAACCCTAAAAGTATAGTCATGAAAACTTTATCAATTAACCGGATCACTCTTGCTGCCATTGCAGTATTATTTTCCACTTTTATTTTTACTTCTTGTCAGAAAGAAAACAGTTTTAGTAATTTAACTGAAACGGTAACGGAAGAAGAAGCGGCCAATTTATCTGATGAAAGCTCACAGGCAGAAGCCAGCTTTGATGATGCAGATGATATTGGCTTTACTGCTGCCGAAGAAGAAGGAAATGCAGGTGGCTTTGGTGTGGAAGGCCGCCCGGCCAATACACAAAACCGTAACTTCCTCCCCAATTTTTTTGAACTGCGTGAAAGAATTGGTGATTGTGCCACCATCACTGTTACGCCGAACGACAGCACTTATCCTAAAACAGTTACTATTGATTTTGGTGACAGTTGCCGTGGCCGTGATGGCAAAGTAAGAAGGGGTAAGTTAGTGCTTCATTTTACAGGCCCTGTTCGCAGACCAGGTTCTGTTGTTACTCTCACTTTTGCAGGCTATTATGTAAACCGTGTACATATTGAAGGAACAAAAGTGTTTGCCAATCTTTCTGAGCCACCTGTACATAAATGGAGTTTGGCAACGGTTGATGGTAAGGTAACATTCCCTAATGGAAGAGGCTACAGGTACGATGGTATTAAAACAGTAACTCAGATTGCCGGTATGCTGACTGGTATTGTTCGGGATGATGTGTACAAAATTACCGGACGTTCGAAAACAATATTCAATAATGGAACCACGATAAACCTTAATACGGAAGACCCGTTGATTAAAAAGGTAAACTGCCATTGGATAAGCGAAGGAACAGTGAAGATAAAAATCAATGACAGGGTTCTTAAATTAGATTTCGGTTTTCCGGGTAATGGTGATTGTGATAACAAAGCGTTACTGACATGGAATAATGGAAATAATCAAAGAGTGATAACCTTACCGTAAGAATTTAACGGCGATTAGTTCAAAAATAAAAGTCTCCCGGTACTTCGACAAGCTCAGTATACCGGGAGACTTTTATTTTCCTTTGATGAAATTCTTCTTAATCCAAACTATTTCTTTCTTCACATAGTATTCTTTATCATTCTCAAGTTCTTTTACCATCTGCTGCTGCTCCTCATAATGTATGTATGCATCCGTGCCTGACACAACTGCCACAAACCCATATTGATTTTTCTTTGCCCTTGCTGCAAGCTATTTGTCTAATACTTCAATCGCATTGGCATTTACAGCAAGCCTTTCATCCATGTTCTCACCGTATTTACCGTCACGGATAGAGCAATACAGACAATTGCAACTGCATCCCTAGTATACGTTTAAAGAATAATCATCAAGAAACCATGAATCCCGTTTCTTATGTTTAAAACTGATTTAACCTGCTTTTGATGGAGCATGGCTAAAGTTAGTAAATCAGGATTGCAGAGAGAGAAGAAGTGTGTTACTCAATATGCACCGCCACCAGTGTAGATA
>JAJAZO010000101.1 GCA_026785745.1 Chitinophagaceae bacterium
GGTTACGGAAGGAACCGCCAGAAAAGCATTGGCAGGTATGCCGTTTGCAGTAGCCGGCAAAACAGGAACAGCACATGTATCGGATGGTGCTATCAAGTATGCTCATGGAGTTTACCAGGCAACATTTGTTGGATATTTTCCTGCCGATAAACCTCAGTTTACCTGCATAGTTGTTATACGTACCAAACCCCATGCGGCTTCACACTATGGTGGAACGGTGGCTGCACCGGTGTTTAAAGAAATTGCTACAAAATTATATGCGATGTATGTAGAGAAGAAAAACCCATCTATGTATGCCGCAGTAAAAGATAATTCGAATTTTTTCTATGCCGGTTATGCCAATGATATAAAGAATGTGTTTAAAGCGATGAATATGTCCTACAGGGATTCAGTGGCACAAAACGGATGGGCCAGTGTGTATGCCAATAATTTTCAACCGGTGATGAAAACAACTACTGTACGCCGGCAAGTGATGCCGAATGTGAGAGGGATGGGATTGAAAGATGCCATTTATCTGTTAGAGAATATGGGATTGAAAGTAGCAGCAAAAGGAAGGGGAAAAATAACCATGCAATCTGTTGCACCCGGAACAGCATTGGCAAAAGGAATAACTGTAATACTGGAGTTGAGCTAAAGCCTGCCTGCCGGCTTAGGCAGGAAAAAAATGTGCTGTTAAGCGATATACTATATAAAGTAAATATCAGATCGGTTGCAGGAAGTACAGGAGTTGAAGTGAATGACATACAGATTGATTCGAGAAAGAGTAAACCGGGAAGTGTATTTGTAGCAGTGAAGGGAGCAACAGCAGACGGTCACCAGTTCATTGAGAAAGCAATTGAGAATGGCGCTGTGGTGGTGGTGTATGAGGACTCGCTACTCACGACTCATGACTCACGACTGACTTATGTGCAGGTAGAAAATAGTGCGGCAGCTGCGGCTTACATGGCGAATAATTTTTTTGGAAGGCCATCAGAGAAAGTAAAACTGGTGGGAGTGACGGGAACAAACGGAAAGACAACTATTGCAACATTATTATACAAGCTCTTTACAAGATTGGGGTATAAATGTGGATTGCTAAGCACTGTAGAAAATCAGATTGGTTCCGCAAAAGTGCCTGCAACGCATACCACACCAGATGCCATTAGTCTTAATCAATTATTAAGTCAGATGGTGAAAGAAGGATGCAGTCATGTGTTCATGGAAACAAGTTCACATGCCATTCATCAGCACCGGGTAACTGGTTTGCAGTATGCAGGCGGACTTTTCAGCAACATCACACATGATCACCTGGATTATCACAAAACGTTTGACGAATATATCCGGGTGAAGAAATCCTTCTTTGATTCATTGTCATCGGCTGCTTTTGCTATCAGCAATGCAGATGATAAAAGAGGGATTGTGATGCTGCAGAATACCAATGCAAAAAAGTATTACTACAGTTTAAAAACCCTGGCAGAGTTCAAAGGAAAGATTTTGGATAATAGCCTTAGTGGCTTGGTGATGAATGTAAATGATATAGAAGTGCATTTCAGGTTGATTGGAGAATTTAATGCATACAACCTGCTGGCAGTATATGGAGCTGCCATTTGTTTGGGAGAAGATAAACAGGAAGTGTTGATAGCATTAAGTGTGTTAACAGGGGCGGAGGGAAGATTTGATTATATGGTGTCGGCAAAAGAAAAGGTGATTACAATTGTAGATTATGCACACACACCAGATGCTCTTTTAAATGTGTTGGCAACAATTAAAAAACTGAAAAAAGGATTTGAACAGGTGATAACAGTAGTTGGCTGCGGAGGCGACAGGGACAGAACAAAAAGACCGATAATGGCGGAAGTAGCTTGTGAGTACTGCGACAAAGTAATTTTTACCAGTGACAATCCAAGAAGCGAAGACCCGGCACAGATAATAAAAGATATGGAGGAAGGATTAAGTGCCGCAGCAAAAAGAAAATATATCTCAATCGTTGACAGGAGGGAAGCAATAAAGACTGCAATAAGTTTAGCAAAGCCGGAAGATATAATACTGATTGCAGGAAAAGGACATGAAAAGTACCAGGAGATAAAGGGAGTGAAAAATCACTTTGATGATAAAAAAGTAGTGAAAGAAATTTTTGAGATACTTGGGAAATGAAAAATAGAAAATAGAAAGAAGAATTGAATTAAAGAAAACCAAACCAGAAACAAAAAACCAGGAATGCTGTATCATTTATTTGATTGGCTGAATAGTGAAGGAATAAAATTCCCGGGTAGCCGTCTCTTTGAATTTATCACTTTCAGGTTGTTGCTGGCGGTTTTGTTGTCGTTGTTTATTACAACATTCTATGGAAAGAAGTTGATCGAGTTCTTACAAAAAAAGCAGATAGGAGAAAGTATCAGGAAAGAGGGATTGCCAGGCGAGGAAAAGAAAGTTGGCACACCAACGATGGGCGGTATCATCATCATTCTTGCCATCATCATTCCAACCTTGCTGCTGGCAGATTTGACAAAGATATATGTGCAACTGATGCTGATAAGTAC
>JAJAZO010000102.1 GCA_026785745.1 Chitinophagaceae bacterium
CCTCCGGGGCTATAAAAATAACTCCGCCAACAGGTTAAAATAGTATTTTTAATAAAACGCTTTTGTCTGCCACTCAAAGACATCAGCAATATTCACCAGTTGATAAGCGATGTATTTCGCTGGCCCACATCACCCGAAGAATGGAAGGAATTTGAATTAAGTAAAGAACAAGTTGGTTTTTTAAAACAAATGGATTTGTAAGTGGAATCCGGTTGCTGGATACACAGCAGGTAGAAAGAATAAGAACCGAATTAACGGAAATAGCCAACCCACTGCATCCCGGCCATTCATTGTTTTATGAATTTCATTCTAATGAATCAACTGACCCTTCCACCATTCTTTTTCATGCTCTGGGTGCATGGCGCATTACCGAAGGTTTGCATGATGTGTTATGGCATCCCCGGTTTCTGGCAGCGGAAAGACAGTTGCTGGGCAATGTGCCGGTTCGTTTCTGGCACGACCAGATTTTCTGGAAACCACCAAAGCAGGGCGGGGTAGTGGTCTGGCACCAGGATTATTCTTACTGGACAAGAATAGAACCTATTGCCCATCTTACCTGCTGGTGTGCATTAGATGATGCGACAAAAGAAAACGGTTGTTTACAATATATACCCGGCAGTCATCATTGGGAGTTATTACCAAAGCCGGTCATAGCCGGCGAATTGCAGGGTATCAAATATTTTTTAACAGAAGAGCAGAAAGAACAATTTGCGCATCCGCAATTTGCAGAAGTAAAAGCAGGTGAAGCTATCTTTTATCATTCATTATCGCTGCATGGCTCAGGCGCCAACACTTCATCCAAACCCAGAAGGGCATTTGTAATTAATGTGATTGCTGATGGAGTTATTTCAGATTCAAATGAGACATTACTGGATGGAGTACCACCAATACTAAAAGGAGAGAAGATACAGGGACAATTTTTCCCGTTGCTGTTTGAGCCGAAGTAATTTTCTCCCCTTTGTATGCAATCAATAGGATCATCAAAAAATAGTAAACTCTAAAGCCCCTCTTGCGGAGGGGTTTGGGGAGACCCTTAATATCCATACTTATCCTTCCACAAATTTTTTAAAAACTTTCTCAGCTCTTCTTCCCTTGCATTCTTACCGGGATGATAAAATTTTTTACCAGAAATTTCTTTCGGCAAATATTCCTGCGGCGAAAAATTATTGTCATAACTGTGCGAGTACTCATAGTTTTTCCCATAATACAGATTCTTCATTAGTTTGGTAGGTGCATTGCGGATGTGCAAAGGCACAGGCAGGTCCCCATATTTTTTAACAGCAGACAAAGCTTCGCCGATAGCGACAACCGCTGCATTACTTTTAGGCGAAGCGGCGAGATATGTAACACATTGCGACAGGATGATATTTGCTTCCGGATAGCCAATTTTATTTACCGCATCAAACGAGGCATTGGCCATTACTAAGGCAGTAGGGTTGGCGTTGCCTATATCTTCACTGGCCAATATCACTAATCTGCGGGCAATGAATTTTACATCTTCTCCACCTTCAATCATTCTGGCTAACCAATACACCGCTGCATTCGGGTCGCTGCCCCGTATTGATTTAATAAAGGCAGAGTTGATATCATAATGTTGTTCACCATTCTTATCATAGAGTGCAATTCTTTTCTGCGCAATTCGCATTATATATTCATCAGTAATAACTAAAGTAGCGGGGTCTTCGGAAGCCCCTTCCTGAGAGGGGTTTGGGGAGGCTGCAATCTCCAACAGGTTCAATAATTTTCTACCATCGCCGCCAGAAATGTTCAACAGTGCTGCTGTTTCTTTTAGTTCAATTTTTTTCTTACGTAAGAACTCATCTTTCTCAATGGCTGTTTGCAATAATTTCACCAGGTCTTTTTCCTCCAACGGTTTTAACACATACACCTGGCAGCGGCTGAGCAAGGCACTGTTCACTTCAAAGGAAGGATTTTCCGTAGTAGCTCCAATTAATGTGATGATACCTTTTTCTACAGCACCCAGCAATGCATCCTGTTGGCCTTTATTAAAACGGTGTATCTCATCAATAAATAAAACAGCACCAGGTTTATTTTTAGCCTGCTCAATTATTTCCCGTACATCTTTTACTCCTGCACTGATAGCACTAAGTTGAAAGAAAGGAACATGTAATGTATGTGCAATGATATTGGCAATAGTTGTTTTGCCGGTGCCGGGTGGTCCCCAGAAGATCATAGAAGGCACTTTGCCATGTTCAATAGCTGTTCTAAGTATGCTGCCCTTTCCCACCAGGTGTTGCTGTCCCAATAATTCATCCAACGTAGTGGGGCGGATACGTTCGGCTAATGGCACATTTGCATTCATGCATTCAAAGTAACAAAAAGGGTTGTGCGGAAAAGATTTTTTTTTGCCACAAAGGCACCAAGTCTCGAAGTAAATGAAGTTGAAGTCCGAACCTTAGTGTATTCGTGGATAACCTGACTTTTTGTCTTCAGTCTCAAAAATATTTCTTCACACAGAGGAAAGGAGGACCGAGGGGTAAATAATTAATGCCAACCGCTTGATTGAGTTGCTTTACTTAGCCTCGGAGAGGCGAAATATTGATAGAAAAATGGAAACTTAATGTTTTCAGAGCTCCGTAGGAGCCAAATGTTTTTATATGCCGCTCCTATGGAGCTTGAAGAAAGTTGTTGCTGATTTATTGCTACTAACATACCGGCCCTCCGGGCCTGACAACAACTTCTCTGCGTCCTCCTTCCCTGTGCGTGCCACTCTCTCTCTAATTCACATTCGCTGCCAGAAAAACCCCAATCTTATCAAATGAATCAGTAAGATTAGCCCCGGTCCATCCATGATTTTCGGTGGGGTAAAAAACATATTGTCTGGGTACGGCAGCCAGTTGAAGTTTTGCATTCAGGCTGGCCGATTGCGAAGGAGATACCAGCACATCCACACCGCCATGCAAAATAATGGTAGGTGGACTTTGTGCCGAAATAAATGTCATCGGGCTTGATTGCTGGTACAATGTAAGATGGGTAGTGGGTGTACCGCCCACCACAGCAGCTATTGCCGATGGGGGTGCAAATACAGAAGCCGGGTTATTATACATATCCACCAGGTCAGTAGGGCCAAAAAAATCAACCACTGCCTTTATCCGCACCGGCGAAGTATATTTATAAGCATGTAACAAAGAAAGATGGGCACCGGCACTTACTCCCAACAGTACAAATTTGTCCGAAACATTGTACTCATTCCGTTTGCTGTAAATAAATTCAATAGCCGCCTTCACATCATTTTCCTGTGCGGGAAAAAGATTGGATGTACCTGCAGCCAGCCGGTAATTAATATTGAAAAAGGCATAACCGGGTAGCCGCCTCTTTAGTGTATCCACATAAGCCGTAAAATCAGTTTTGTCGCCGGTGCTCCATGCGCCGCCATGTATCATTATCATTACTTTAGTAG
>JAJAZO010000103.1 GCA_026785745.1 Chitinophagaceae bacterium
ACTCAACGATTTTCTTTTTTACCTCAGCCTTTTTTTACTTTTGATTTTATTATCTGACGTAGTTCTTGTATTTCCTCTATGTCTTTGCATCCGCTTTTTGGAACAAGAAAAAAAGAACGACTGTCAAAATAAAGATGAAAGAAGTGGGGAGTTTCCAAATAATTTTTCAATGCTGTCCATGGCCATGATTTCGAACCTCTTTCATGGCTGAGTGTAAAGTCTTTGTCTTCAAAAGTCATACTGAATTGATTTTTGAATGTAGCCGCCTTTCGATACACCAGCATGGGCAGTATAAACCAGAAACTAACCATCAATACAATCCATAAAAAGGAACCCACTAAAAAAGCCATCGGGGTTATTTTTTTTAATGCATACAGCGTAATAGAGGCTAATGCAAACACATTTACCATTATCAGCATTACTTTTATCTCCCGGCGGCTGATGAAGTGATACCGCAATGCCTGCATCACCTGTGCTTTTTCATATCCGAAATAAATAGTCATACAGTTAGCTTATTCAGTTCCAATTTTTGCAATCTTCCATTGGCCACTCTCTTTTTTCAACGCAAGTTTTATTACAGTCATTTCTGTTTGCTTTCCATTATCATCAAAAGTTCCTTTTACTTCTGTTGTTGCATTATCTCCGTTCACATTTATTATCCATTGCTTCGCTTTATTCATTTCGTCCAGTGTGTATTGCGGATCTTCTTGTGTGTTGGTGTACCAGTCGTAATCAAACCCATAAGGCAGTTCATCCTGTGTATCTGTTTTAAAGGCAGAATCGCATTGCTGAAAAAATTTTTTCTGATTGCTAAGAAATTCCTCTCCCAACTGTGGCGCCGATGTGCGGATAAAGTCCTGGTATTTTGTTACCTGGTCCCAGTTGATTTTATAGGGTGGCATATCTTTCTTTTTAATGCCGCTGTATAAATCATACTCCTGAAACTTTGCAAAATTGGTATTGTACCAGTTATAAAAATTCATGATTACAGTTCTTATTGCTGTTGAGTCCTTTGTAAGACCCGGTGCCATTACCGTTTCTGTTTTTTGTTCTGTAACCGCATCTTTTTCAGTTGTCGTTTTTTTGTCTTTACACGACACTATTCCAATAGTGGCGATGAACAGGAAGAAAATAATTCGTTTCATATTTGAAGGTTTAAGGTGTTTTTAATTCTTTTTCGGAAATGCTCCATTCGCCAAGCTTCTCTCCTTTTAATCCCAGGTACTCTACTGTTAATTTACGGCTGCCCCGTATGCCACTAAAAGAAAATCGTCCGTAGTTCTGTTTTTCATCAATGCCTAATACCCTGTAAGAATTATTTTTTTCCGTTCCTGTGAATTTATGTGTGCTTGATGTAAGCGGCGAAACAGTAATATCATATAAAGGGTAGCTACCCGGCCTATCTACTTTTATTATTTCGCTGTGGTGGCGGTCGCCTGTCAAAAATACTACTCCATTGATTTTATACTCCTTTAAAAAATTCATCAACTCATGATATTCCGCCGGAAAGTTCCACCAGGTATCATAAGGTGAAACAGGGTTAAGTACCTGGCTACCCACTGCAATTATTTTAAAAGTAGCAGAGCTATACAAAAGAGAATTTTTCAGCCATTCCATTTGCTGTATGCCCAACATTCGTTTTTCAGGATTGGGCTTTCCATCCACCGAATCTTTTAATTTATCTGCACTACGCCACCAGCGGTCGTCTGTCATAAAAATATCTGCATCGCCCCAGGTGGTCATCGTGTAAGTGCCTTGCCCATTTTCTCCTGCAGATGGATTACAGAAATAAGCATTAAAAACTTTTCTGCTGGCATCTTTTAATATATAGTTTTTACCAATATCGTTGGGGCCATAATCATGGTCGTCCCAGATGGCAAGCTGAGGCATTGATTTCAGAAAGTTTTGCATAATTGGCGATGCCCGGTCGTGGCTGGCCCTGTACCATAGGCCCCATTCGCTGTAATAATCGACTTCCCTTGTGTACCAGGCATCACCCAGCCAAAGCATGAAGGCAGCTTTCTCTTTTGCCATTGGTTCAAAAATGGAAGAATCTTTTCCATAAGGTGTGCCGGGTCTGTCATAAACAGGATGATTAAAATAAGAACAGGAGCCGGTTAGAAAACTAAATTCCGGCGGTTGCTTGCGCCATTGCCAGAGGTCTTTGGTTGTAAACTCTCCACCCTTTGGTGTTGCCTTTCCATTCAGCCATATTTTGTATTCGTAAGTAGTATTAAAATCAAGTCTGCCAACAGTGAAATATATTGGATTAAAATCATTACCCAGTTCGCCTTTATATAAAATTGTTCTTCCTGTCTTCAAATCGCCTTTCTTGTTGTACTGCAAAGAGGCCGCCTTTACATCCTGAGAAACTTCCACCCACACTTTTGCATCCCTCAATTCTACCGGGCCAAGCATGGGGCCGGAAATAATGCGGGGTTGGGATAAAGCAGATACAGAAGAAAGCAGCAGCGTAAAAGCAATAAGCAAATTTTTCATTGCAACGGTTTTGGCTTCACAAGTTAAGGTAGAAATGAAAGTAGTGAAAAAGAAAAAGCCCCGTTCCGATACACAGGACAGGGCTTTCTTATTTTGAAGATTTCTGTATTTTATTTGTTCATCATCTGCTTGGCCTCAATGCTCAGTGTAGCATGTGGTACAGCCCTCAGCCTTGCTTTATCAATCAGCTTACCGGTAACACGGCAAATACCATAGGTCTTATTCTCAATCCGCATCATGGCTTTTTCCAGGTGATCAATGAAAGTAATCTGGCGGCTGGCCATTTGGCTCAACTGCTCCCTTTCCATACTTACACTGCCGTCTTCCATTGTCATGTAACGGCCTTCATCCATATCACCACCCTCTTCTTTGCGGGTTATCAGACCTTGTAAATAATTCAGTTCTTTTTTTGCTGCGTCCAGTTTCTTCTGAATAATTTCTCTGAATTCGGTCAGGTCATTATCTGAATACCGCATAGTAGGACCTGTAGGCAGATATACCATCTGATCCAAAACCGATTTGGTGAACTCCGGTTCATATTTCACCGAACTTTTAGTAGTGGTCTTCGGTATTATGAATTTTGAAGCCTTGGGGGGTTCTTTTTTAATAACCGGTTTTACTTTTTGTTTAATTGTCACTAACGATTTAGGGTCAATAGTTCCCGGTTTTACCGGTTTTAACGGTACAGGTTTAACAGCAGGTTTTTGCTCTGGAAGCTCTGGTTTTGCTGCCACTTTTGGTGCAGGCTTAGCCACTGGCTTTGCTACTGCTTTAGGTGCTGGTTTCTTTGCCACAGGTTTCGGGGGGGCCTTTTTAGGGGCCGCTTTTTTAGGTGCAGGTTTCTGCACAGTTTTCTTAGCTACTGGTTTCTTTGCAGCAGCTTTTTTGGGGGCGGGTTTGGCGGCTTTTTTTGGAGCCCCGCCTGCCGGCCGGGCAGGCTGTTTTTTGTTAATTGCCATGATTTACCCTTTTTTTAAAACA
>JAJAZO010000104.1 GCA_026785745.1 Chitinophagaceae bacterium
ATAACCATCTACACGGTCATTATTGATCTCTATCAGATCATTAAGGATTTCAGCAATCTTTTCATTTTTTTCCATAATTCTTTTTTTAAGTTTTGAACGATAAATTTTTCTATCCAATCCCAATGGAGAAAAACCATGCCAGTTAGTATAGAAATCAATTATTGCAGATGTTGCAGCTAAGACAACCATAACCTTAAGTCATATTGTGGAAAATCTTACACACCATTCCTCAGAATTTAAAAAAATAAAGAGCTGGCAAAATTGGTATCACATTTGAGTTAATAATGAAAACACCATTATGATTGATACTAATCTCAGGTTTATAACCGAAAAAATAGCGGATCTTCAAAATGCTGTTATGTATAGCATGAGTAATAGCCTGATAAAATTGCCTAACGACGTTGTAACTTTTGTAAAAGTTGATGAAAATGGACAGTTATGGTTCTTATCTCACCTGCCTTGCCAATCCCTCAAAGAATGCGAACAAGTTTTTCCGGCAAGGCTCCATTTTTTCAGAAAGGGTCGTAATTATTTTGTCGAGGTAAGTGGTAAGGCCACTGTTATGAGTAAAGTTCCATCCACTTCATCTTTTGATACTTTTAGCGACAAAGCTAAAAAGGCGGTTTTAATTAAGATGACGATGAGTAACATTCAGTATGTAGAGCCAGGGGCAAACCATGTAAAACCTAAATGGAAGGAGCTGGCTGAAAGAACACATACATGGATGCTGCGCAACATCACTTTTCGACACCCCGAAACATCTTCATTCAGCAACTTTAATAATCATCATTAAAATAAATAAAATGACTAAAACATTGGACCTGATGCATCAGAAAATAGAAACAATTGGGCATGGATTACTCAGGTTAAGAAAGGGAAAAGGACATTTGAATGTGCAGGTAAGCACTTCCAAATATGATGGGCAACGTCTCAATTGTATTTTTACAGAAAGCAATCTGATGAATCAACCATTGAATAGAGATGTGGTTTTGATTCAGAAAAAAGGAGATGATTTTTTTTATATAACAGCACAAGTTGATGACGAAGTAAAGAAACCCTGCAAAGTAATTTCGTTAAAAATTAATAAAGCATGTTGGTTTATTAAGAAAAAAAGTGGCAATGTAGCCTGGATGGAGCAAAAATATGTTTTTGAATCAGCTGAAAAAAAAGTATCCTGACTTAATTTCATAAGGAATAATTGACACGGTTTTTTCATTATTAAAATCAGTTCTCTTTAAAAATATATTCAACGGGAAAACTGAAGAATAAATTTAAAAATTACCAGGTTGGGTAATACTGAAAAGGAAATTTTATAAAGAGAATGATAAGGGTTTTGGTTAACACCAAAGCCCTTTATTTTTTTTTATTCGTTATTTGTTTCTTCAAGGCGCAGTACATCCATCGCAAACTTTACACATTCTTCTTCTACCGTTTTTATGTCTTTCGATTTGATAGGTGAACCAAGCACATGATTGCCTGCATTGGGAATAGCTACTTGTCGTTTCAAACTATCAGCCGTGCTGATTTGAGTAAACATTCTTTTCATTGCAGAAACTTTTACTACACCATCCTGGTGTTCATCATCTTTATAATAGTACAACATCAGCACAGGTTGTGTTATTTTCTTAAACGTGGATTCCTTCATTGTTGATTCTAATAGTTCTTCCAGCTGAACAGTGGCTTCTATCCGGTATTTATTATTCCAGTATTGTGCATACAAAGCTGTGGTATCATCTGCTGTATTGTATTTGCCCTTTACCAATTTAGCTATTTGCAAACCCCAGTGATTATTGAGCAGCCAGGCATTAGGATCGTTGATAGCAATATTGGGAGATAGTAATATCAATCCGGCAATGTCAGGATATTCAGCCGCTAATTTTAATGCCAGGGTACCGCCGGTAGATGTCGCCATCAGGATAATTTTTTCGCCTAATTTTTTTCCGATGGCATAAGCTTCTTTGGCCGAGTTCCATAGTTTATCAGCCGTAAAATTTGCTAATGGTTCGGTAGTGTCAACACCATGCTCAGCCAGTCTTGTTAAAAATAAATTGCAGCCAAATTTTTGTGCAAACTCTTTATGCACAGGGTCGCCTTCTTCCTGGCTGGCCGAGAACCCATGCAAGTAGACGACGGCATACTCCGTTTGTAATTTCAGTGAATCATTAAACCATATTATCCTGGCTTCATTATCGGGTTTCAGTTTATGCTTTGTTTCAATATTATGTACATATTGCTCCAAAACGGATGCTTCTATTGGCACCGCAGGCAGGTCTTTTGTGTACTTTGGAGCTGAAGGTTGGGGCCCGAGGAAGTAAACAATAATCAGTAGTAACAGGAAGATGCCGGCCCATTTCAGGAATTTCATAACTCAAGTTTTATTAAAACTACAAAAGGTTTTCAATTAGTAAGAAATTAACACTATACGCCTGATTATTTTTTATACGTATCTTTATACAAACGCCTGATTTATGACAGTGAAACTAAACCTGACAATTGATGAAAAAATAGTAGTAAAAAGCAAACGCTATGCCGCCAAAAAGAAAACCACTGTTTCTAAAATGGTGCAGCAATTTCTTAAAAAGCAAATAGAGGAAGAAGAGAAAAAGCCAAAAAAGAAAAGCTTTGTAGAGAAATGGGCCGGAACATTGAAGGTGCATGTTCCCGACGTTAAAAAAGCAAAAGCTGAATACATAAAAGAGAAGTATGGGTACTAAAATATTTCTCGACATTAATGTCCTCGTTGATTTTTTTGACCCCTTTCGTGCCGGGCATGAAAATGCAAAAAGACTTTTTTTTGAAATTGAATCAAACGAAGGCTCTGTTTATTTAAGCGAATCTGTTCTAAATACGTTTGTATATGTTTTGCGAAAGCAGCTTTCCCCGGATGAATTAAGGGATATTCTACACGATTTGCTATCCTTTACCATCTTATTACCTTGCTCCAGGGAAGCTTATTTAAGGAGTCTGAAATTGCCGGGGAATGATATTGAAGATGCGTTGTTGTACCAGTTAGCTCTTGATAATGAACTTGATTATTTCATTACAGAGGATAAAAAGGATTTCAAAAAGCTCAATAGACCGGAGTTACCTGTTATTTCCACCAAAGAGTTTCTGAATATCAACGGATAAGGATATATGAGGATTTTGCTACCCTGTTAAATATTCATAATCAATCACTTTTCGTTTGCTCCCCCGGCTTAAATTCAGTACCTTCGCCGCTCGTTTGAAAATGAGATTATGGAAATAAGAAACATCGCAATTATTGCCCACGTTGACCACGGTAAAACTACACTGGTTGATAAAATTTTACATGCCACTAAAGTTTTCCGGGACAACCAGGAAACCGGTGAGCTGATAATGGATCCCAACCAGCGGGAAAGAGAAAGAGGCATCACTATTTTTAGTAAGATTGCAGCCGTCGTATATAAACACTTAAAGATCAATGTAATTGACACGCCGGGTCACGCCGACTTTGGTGGTGAGGTGGAAAGAGTATTGAAA
>JAJAZO010000105.1 GCA_026785745.1 Chitinophagaceae bacterium
GGTATGGGGTTGCGAAAGTATTTGCTAAGCTGATAGCAAAGAACAATTTATAACAGAAGCATACCGGTTACTAAAACCGGGAGGACGATTGGTGGTGGCTGATGGATTTGTTTCAGACTTTGCCAATAATGATAATTCTATTGTTCGCCAATGGTTAGATGGATGGCAGGTAAATTATTTAGAAACGCCACAGCGGTTTGAATCCCTTATGCAGCAAGCCGGGTTTAATAATATTAATTACCGTGACATTTCAAAGGAAGCATCACATTCCTCCCGCCGGTTGTACAAGTTTTACTTTTTAGCCAGTTTATATCTGGCATGGAAGAAGATTAATTTTTCCAAACCTTCTACTGAGATGCAGAAGAAGAATATTGCAACCTGAAATACCAGTACAAAGGAATGAAAAAGGGCTTATGGCAATACGGGGTCATTACCGGAATTAAAATTGCTACTTATTAAAATTCAATAATAAAACCAATAGTTGGTATTACACTGGCATCGTCATTCGCTAAAATAAATGGTATTGCATTGGAGCCATTTTGCCGGATAGGCTGTCCATCCGTAGTAAGAAAATTGGTATTATCAGCATTTCGTTGGAATGTGTATTGAGGATATGCCGGATTTTTTGCATTATACCAGTTGGTAATATCCAGAAAAAGATTCAATGTGGTTTTTTTAAAATTCCATTTTTTGTCTATCCGGATATCACTGGCATGAAAAGCAGCAAGCCGTTCATTATTTAGTTGCGTATAATTTAATAAGCCTGTTCCTATGGTGAGGTAGTTCAACTTTGATGCCGGTAAATCAAACGGTGTAAAAGGAGCACCACCCTGGTACCTGAATTTTAAACCAAGTTCCCAGTTATTATTAAACTTATAACCCCAGATAAAAGAAAGCAAGTGACGATTATCCCAGGCACTGGCAATTTCCTTATTGTCTGATCCACTGAAACGACTCACCAAAAAAGTATATGAAACGGTTCCAAAAAATCGTTTGGTTAGTTTTTGTTGTGCAAATAATTCAAATCCATAACTTCTTCCTTTACCTGTGGTGATGATGTCTTCATTGCCAATAACACCAAAATCTCCACCCAGATTGGACAATGATATTCCATCTCTTACTGATACAGGAACATTGCTATATTGTTTATAAAAGGCTTCAAAGGTGAAACGGGTAGTAGTAGCAGGTAAAAATTCTGTCCCAATTACATAATGATTAGCCTGGGTATAATCTGCATCTTTGTTCACCAATATTCCATTATTATCCCTGAAACTTAAAATTGCATAGGGGGTTATTTTTGAATAAGAACCGATGGATGCGTTCAGTGTCCATTTATCAGCTAATACATAACTGGCGCTGATGCGGGGTGATATGGTTGCTAACGGATTTATACCATCATCGGTAAACGTATTTGCATCGCTGCGTACTCCGGCACTGACACCCAACCGGTTGTTCAGAAAACGTTTACTTACCTGGGCAAAGGCACCCATTCTCCAGAAACTGATATTGGAATTATACCGCTCAGATACTTCGGGCTGAATGACAACTCCAGACTGGTCTCTGAGTTCTTTACGAATCCGCTTAAAATTATTATTGTTACTTTTTACATATTGAGCCACTGCACCATAACTAACTTTCCAGCCATTGATTGTTTTATTCACATCGAAGCGGAATTTGTTTTCTATTTCCTGGGAAAATATTCCGATACGGCGTTTTGCTTCATTGCCCTCATCATTATCATCAAATTTTTCAATTTCATTATCAAACATATTACGGCTGATAGCCATATTCCAGAAACCATTTTTTATTTGCTTACGTAAACTGATACCGACCGTGTAATTCCATTGCTGTATCGGAAATGTAGCATCTAATACATATAATTTTTCCGGAGTAGCCACCCGGGGAGCTGCAAATGTAAAATCATCGATAGCGCCTACGCCAATAAGCGTTAAGGTTGTTTTTTTATTAATCCGGTGATTAATCTTGTATTGAAAATCCCAATAGTTGGGACGAATAGGCAAATCAATGGCTTTGAATAAGAGTTGCAGATAAGATCGGCGGGCTGAAGCTAAAAAGGTTGTATTTTTTGAAAGCGGCCCTTCAAATGTTCCGGCCAATTCGGTAGCACTTAGGCGTATATTCCCCTGAAAACGGTTTGGATTTCCATTACGTTGCCGGAATTGCAGTACGGATGATAGTGCATTGTCATATCTGGCATCAAAAGCAGATGAACTGAGTTTTACATCTTCCAGGAAACTCACATTTAGAATACCAGCCGGACCGCCGGCACTTCCCTGTGTAGCAAAGTGATTTATAACTGGTATTTCAATACCATCAAGGTAATATACATTTTCATTTGGCGCACCACCCCTTATGATAATATCATTGCGGAAACTGCCTACAGTTCCTGCAGTGCCGCTAACACCCGGTAATGCCTGTATTACTTTCGAAATATCAAAATTGCCACCGGGGTTACTGCGAATTTCTTCGGTGGTAAGCCGCTGTACACTCAACGGTGTTTCCAGGCTGGCGGCCACAGCCGTTCGTCGGGAAGTTTTAATAATCACCTCATCCAGTTTTGTAACAATAGGTTCCAGCTGAACGGTTACATTTATCTCATTTCCTGAAGTAATAACTAAATTAAACAATACTAAATCTTTATACCCGACAGAAGTGAACCGTAGATTGTACGAACGGGGACTTATGCCTTTTATCAGGAAATTGCCGGAAGAATCTGTTGTGGTACCCAGGCTTGTACCTTCAAGTTGAACAGAAACAGATTTGATGAAATTAAGCAGGTTTTTATCGGTTACATTACCGGAAATGCTACCCTGGCGCTGAGCCCGGGAATTACCATGTAGAAAACAACTGATAATGATAAAAAGTAGTGTTTTTTTCATTAAGTGAATTAGTTTAATAGAAACAGTCAAACAATTAAATTGTTTGAATTAACTTGTCCAAAAGATTAATTTTTTGAACATGAACAAATATATACTTCTGACTACCTGCCTTTTTTTTTTCTTAAATGAGTTACAGGCACAAAAAAAGCCACTCGACCACTCTGTTTATGATAGCTGGCAGCATATCGGCGAACGGCTGATAAGCAACGATGGCAAATGGGTGGTGTACACCATTGACCCGCAGGAAGGTGATAATGAACTGGTGATTCAAAGTTCCGATGGCAAATACAAAAAATCGGTGCTGAGAGGATATACGGCTGTCATTACAGAAGCCAGCCGCTATTTGGTTTTTAAAATTACACCGTTTTATA
>JAJAZO010000106.1 GCA_026785745.1 Chitinophagaceae bacterium
CAATTCGCCTTTCCCTTTTTTAACACTTCCACACCACCAAAACCTTCAAGGTGGGCTTTACCACAATTAGTAATTAAACAGTGAGTAGGGAGGGTATATTCACAATAGGAGGCAATTTCCTTTTGATGATTGGCGCCCATTTCTATTACCGCCATTTCTGCATCAGTCTTAATTTTTAAAATAGTAAGCGGAACACCGATATGATTATTCAGGTTTCCTACTGTTGTATAAGTTTTGAAAGTAGAAGAAAGAACAGCATTAATCAGTTCTTTCGTTGTCGTTTTCCCATTGCTGCCTGTAATGGCAATAAAGGGGATTGTAAATTGTTCCCGGTGATGTTTGGCAAGTTGCTGTAATGCCGTTAGTACATCATCCACTAAAACCGTTTTTCCGAATACAGCATACTGTTCTTCATCTATTACCGCATAAGCAGCGCCGGCTTCTATGGCTTTTTCTACAAAGCTGTTGCCATTAAAATTTTCTCCTTTCAGGGCAAAGAAGATGTCGCCTTCTTTCAGCTTTCTTGTATCAGTTTGTACAGAAGGATATTGCTTATAAATGTTGTATAACTGTTCGATAGACATAAAGCAAAAGTAACGTAGTACAATAATAGTGCAAACCCGCCTTCACTAAAGCTTCGGCGGGCAAAGAAAAACCCTCCGGTTGGAGGGTTTAAAATTATTTTGTCAAATAGAATTAACGTTGTCTGCGAGGCTTGTAATGCTGACCGGTTTTACGTCCGTTTCCTTCCGGGCTGCCCATGCGGTCCATTGCACAACGGAAACCGAGTGTACTTAAAGCCTGATCTTCTTCAAGGAAGCGGCGACTGCCCGGTGTAAGCCAATAAGCTCTGTCATTCCAGCTACCACCTTTATACACTCTTGATTTATCACTTACCAATGTTGTTTTTGCATAGCCATATTCTGCCTGGGATAATGAGTCACCATCAAGGAAGTTTATTACATTGCCTCTCTGGTAGTTTCTGCGGTTTTTGCTTTCTTCATCTGTAACAGCTACCATTTTCACTTTACCTATACTATCAATTTCAGCTTCGCCATTTGAATTTTTATAAATTTTCATGTATTTGTTACCACGCATAGGAGCAGGCATATCATCAAAGTCAAGTGTTGATAAAGGACGATATACATCCTCCACCCACTCACTTACGTTACCTGCCATATTATATATACCAAATCCATTAGGGAAGAATGAATTTACAGGGGCAGTGTAAAAAGCCCGGTCATTCAAACCACCAGCCACACCGGCGTTGTCACCAGAACCTCTTTTAAAGTTGGCGAGGAACTGACCTTGCCAGCTTCCATGACGGGTGTCACGAAGACCATTAATGTTTTGTGCCCAGGGGTAAACCTGTTTGTTAGATTGTAATTCTTCACCTCTCTTTCCTTCTTTTGAACTTGGGCGGGGGTTTTGGTTAATCAAACCATACGCCGCATATTCCCACTCCGCCTCGAAAGGCAGACGATAATTTGGCAGCAGAATTCCTGACTCGAAAGAGGCAGTAGTAACTTTTGGCTCACCTTTCTTTGCTTTAATGCTGCCGGGAGGGGCCGTGTATAATCCTAATACATAAGATTTAGTAGTAAAATTATTTTCACCCTGTTGTGCGCCGGGTTTCAGGTTTGCTTTATTAATAAAGCCTTTGTCTTTTAATGTTACTTCATTTACCCTGTCACTTCTCCAGAGACAAAAATCATGAGCCTGCCTCCAGTTAACACCTACTACAGGATATTCGTTAAAACCGGGGTGGCGGAAATAAAATTCAACAAGCGGCTCATTATAACTTAACTCACTTCTCCAAACTAATGTGTCGGGAAGGGCTGCCTCAAGAATTTTCAGGTTCGCCGGGTCTGAAGGGTCAAACACCCTTGTTAGCCAATGCAGGTATTCACGGTAGTGAACGTTAGCAACTTCTGTTTTGTCAATGTAAAAAGAGGGTATAGATACACGGCGGGGAATATTATTCCAGTCGCCCATTACATCTTCTTCTGTTTGTCCCATAGTGTACGTACCACCCTGAACAAACACAAGGCCTGGGCCGAGTCCCTGTTCTTTGGACTTAGTCACCTGGTAACCACCCATGTTTTTGTCATTGTAGTTCCAGCCGGTTACGTCCGACTTGTCTTGTTTTTTCTTAAACAAACCACCGTTCTTACAAGATGCTAAAAGCACCACACAGGATAACAGGATTGATAAGTTTCTCATTGTTTTTTGCATAAACCTATGAATTGGAATAAATTTAACGCCAGATGAGGTAAAAATATTGCACCAGTATTATCTTTTACCTTGCTGATTTGCGAATATATATACTTTAGGGATAAACAGGTACGCAGAAATACTTTTTTTCAGGCAGAAAATCACTATTAAACCCTTGCTTTACAGCTATGAGGACAAGCCGGCACTTAGTTTTGATGGGATGGTGTTTTGCCTGCTCTTTTTTGGCAGCGGCGCAGCGAAATTATACCCCCAATTCTGTGTTGGCAACCGGCAACTGTTACAAGCTTAATGTGAGGGCTTCAGGAGTTTACAAAATAGATATTCCATTTCTCAACAACCTTGGAGTAAATACCGGCAATCTTTCTTCAAATTCTGTAAGATTATATGGAAATGGCGGACAAATGCTGGCCGAAGCCAATGCCGGATTCTGGACAGATGATTTGAAAGAAAATGCGATACAAGTGGTGGATGGCGGCGATGGGGTACTAAATGGGTCTGATTATATCCTTTTTTATGCTAATGGCCCGGATGAATGGGTAAAGGATTCGGCAAACCTCCGGTTTTTGCATCGCAAGAATCTTTTCAGTGATAAAGCCTGTTATTTTTTAAGTATCGGGGGAACCGGGAAACGAATCACTAATGCCCCATTAGTTACATCGCCAAACCTTACTGTGAGCAGTTTTTCGGAAAGATATTTTCATGAATTGGACACGGTTAATTTTTTAGCTGGAAGCAAAGAATGGTATGGTGAAGAATTATCAGCATTGCCCGGCAGAACACTGACCAGAAATTTTACCGTTAATTTCCCCAATATAGTGAGCAATGCACCAGTAGTATTGCAAACCAATGCTGTTGCCCGTTCAGTTGGTGTAAGCAGCCGGTTTAATGTTCGGATAAATAACCAGCTTTCAGCACAGATTACAATTAATTCAATCAGCGGCGGACAATATGATTTATTTGCACAACAGGGAAATGGATTGGCTACTGCTGCAGCTACACAAAACAACATTGATGTCAGCTACACTTACATTCCCGGTAGTTTTAATGCACAGGGCTGGTTGAACTGGTTTGAAATTTTTACCCGGCGGAATATTTCATTGAACAACATTGATCAGTTATTGTTCCGGGACTGGCTGAGTGTTGGCAATAATACGGGTGAATTTATAGTGAGTAATGCAACAGCCGCCACTCAGGTTTGGGACATTACCGATCCTTTAAATCCGTTGCGGATGCAGGGGAGTCTTTCCGGCAATGATTTTCGGTTTGTAAACAGTTGCTCAAGATTAAGAGAATATGTGGCTTTTAATTCAACTAATTTTTTGATACCGGTTGTAGTTGGCAAAATTTCTAACCAGGATTTGCATAATGCTTCTGCCACAGATTTTTTGATTGTAACTCATCCTAACTTTTTATCACAGGCACAACGGTTGGCACAATTGCACCAGCAACAAAATGGATTAAAGACGTTGGTAGTAACCACTGAACAGGTTTATAATGAATTTGGCAGCGGCAGCCCCGATCCAACATCTATCAGAGATTTTGCAAAAATGTATTATGATAAATTTGGAGCAAGTGCTGCGAACAAAATAAAATACCTGTTATTATTTGGAGATGCTTCCTTTGATTATAAAGACAGAATCGCCAACAACACTAATCTTGTTCCATCGTATCAAAACAATTTAGCATTAGACCCATTGTCGAGCTACACCTCCGATGATTTCTTTGGATTCCTGGATAACAACGAAGACATTAATTCCGGCCTGGTGAATAACCTGCTTGATATTGGTATCGGAAGAATTCCGGCAAAGAATATGGAAGAAGCCAAAAACTTTGTTGACAAGATAGCAGCTTATTTTGCTCCGCAAAGCCTGGGACCGTGGAGAAATAATCTCACTTTCATAGCCGATGATGAAGACAACAATCTGCATTTGCAGGATGCTGAAATATTAACGGCTACTTCAGCCATAGCAGGCCCGGTATTTAATCAGCAAAAAATTTATCTTGATGCCTTTCAGCAGGAAAGTGGTGCAGGTGGCAGTAGCTACCCACAGGCCATACAGGCAAGTAATAACCAAATCTATAATGGCACATTGATATGGAATTATAACGGACACGGTGGTGCCAACAGACTGGCAGAAGAAACAATACTTGATCAGGCAATGGTGAACAACTGGAACAACCCGAACAGGTTGCCGTTGTTTATCACCGCCACTTGTGATTTTGCTCCTTATGACAATCCAAACATTAACTCAATCGGTGAAAATATTTTATTACGGCCAAAAACAGGTGCTATCGGTTTGATGACAACCACAAGGGTAGTGTTTGCTTTCAGTAACCGCATCATGAATAATAATTATTTGCAATTTGCTTTGCAACCGGATGCTAATGGCAAATACAAAACATTGGGTGATGCTATAAAAGAAGCAAAGAATTTTACTTATCAAACTTCAGGGGATGTAACGAATAACCGAAAATTTACGTTGCTTGGTGACCCTGCTTTGACATTAGCTTTTCCAACACTAAAAGTAAGAGCCACAAAAGTAAATGGTATTCCCATTGCAACTGCTGATACACTTAGTTCAACAGAGAAGATTGTAATAGAAGGAGAAGTAACAGATTTGTCAGGCAATATATTAACAAATTTCAATGGTAATGTGTATCCATCAGTATTTGATAAACCAATAACTATAACCACCCTGGCAAACGATGCGGGTAGTGCCGTCACTAATTTTCAATCGCAAACTAATATTTTATTCAAAGGCAAAGTGTCGGTAACGAATGGCCGGTTTTCTTTTACTTTCAAAGTGCCGAAGGATATTAATTTCCAGTTTGGCAATGGTAAACTGAGCCTGTATGCAGAAGACGGAACAAAAGATGCCAATGGTGTTTTTACCAACTTCATTATTGGCGGTACAGGCAATAATATCGGGGGCGATAATACAGGTCCGGAAATAAAACCCTACCTCAATGACGAATTATTTGCCAATGGCGGCATCACTAATCAAAACCCGGTATTGCTGGTGAAACTGGCAGACTCATCCGGTATTAATACGGTGGGTACGGGCATTGGTCATGACATAGTAGCGACATTAGATAATGATAACCGGAAATATTTTATTCTGAATGATTTTTACGAAGGTGATTTGAACAGTTACCAGAAAGGAGTTGTCCGTTTTCAAATGCCTGAATTGGAAGCCGGACCTCACACTTTAAAAATAAAAGCATGGGATGTACTGAATAATTCTAATGAAGCCATTCTTGATTTTACCGTAGCGAAGGATGAAGAGCTGGAGTTAAGCCATGTAATGAACTATCCCAATCCGTTTACCAGCAACACCAATTTCTGGTTTGAGCATAATAAACCCGGGCAACCATTACAAGTGCAGATACAAATAATGACCATTACCGGCCGTACTGTAAAATCATTTAGCCGGGTTATTACAACAGATGGCAATCGCTCCGCCGAAATTCAATGGGATGGCAAAGATGATTATGGCGACAAGCTGGGCCGGGGTGTTTATCTCTACAAACTCAGCGTAATTGCCCCGGACAAAAAGAAAAAGCAAGTGATTGAAAAGCTGGTGATTCTTTAGTTCCTTCCGTTTGTATAAATCCCTTTTTTAAGTAAGAACCAAATTTCTTTTTTTGCCGTACGTAAGTTGACAAAACCAACTAATATGCGACAAATCTACTTTCTGGTATTTACCGTTCTATTTCTTTCATCTGTAGCTTTTGCGCAGCAAGGCTCCATCCGTGGATATATTAATGATGCTGATTTAAAAGTGCCGATTACCGGGGCCAGCGTAAACATTGCCGGTAATAAAGGCGATAACTCCGATATGTTCGGAATGTTCAATATCCCCAGTATTACACCCGGGCAATATGAAATGACGGTTTCTCATATTGGTTATAAAACAGAAATAATCAATTTAGAAGTAAAACCTTATTTACTCTCTTCTGTTAATGTCAACCTGAAAAAAAGTAGTCTTGATTTATCTGAAGTAAAATTAAATAGCAAAAAAAGCACTGCTTTAAATACAATTAGTGCCGTAGATATAAAATTACGACCAGTAAACACTTCGCAGGATGTGTTGCGCATTGTTCCGGGATTATTTATTGCACAACATGCCGGTGGTGGTAAAGCTGAACAAATATTTTTACGGGGATATGATATTGACCATGGCACTGACATCAATATTTCAGTGGATGGGATGCCGGTAAACATGGTAAGCCATGCACATGGGCAAGGTTATGCTGACCTGCATTTTCTTATCCCTGAAACAGTTGAAAAAGTAAATTTTGATAAGGGCCCTTATAATGCTGGAAAAGGAAATTTGGCAACGGCGGCTTATGTTGACTTCAGTACTAAAGATTTTCTTGAAAATAACAGAATTAAATTAGAAGCTGGTCAGTTTAATACACAACGGGCATTTGGCCAGTTTAAAGTTTTTAATAAACAAACAGAAAAGAACAGGCAACAATTTTATGTGGCTTCAGAATATTCAACAACAGATGGGTATTTTGAAAGTCCGCAGGATTTTCACCGCTTTAATGTAATGGGAAAATATAGTGCCTGGTTTGGCAATCAATCCCAACTCACCATTCTTGCCTCTACTTTTGACAGCAAGTGGAATGCATCGGGACAAGTACCCGACAGGGCAGTAAAAACTGGTGTAATCGGACGATTTGGTGCTATTGATAATTTGGAAGGTGGCAACACAAGCCGTACCAACTTTACAGTGAAATACAATCATCAAAGAAAGAGTGGCTGGAAATCAACTGACCAGGTTTATTTCAGCCGTTATAAATTTAATCTCTATTCCAATTTTACTTTTTTCCTCGATGATCCAATTGATGGTGATATGATTAACCAACGGGAAGCAAGAAATATTTTTGGTTTCAGTACTACGGAATCAAAATCATATTTACTAGGCAATAAAAAAGCAACAACAGAATTTGGTGCCGGTTTCAGAATGGATGATGTAAGCGATATTGAATTGTCAAAAGCACCAAACAGAACGTTTAAAGAAAGTATTCAGAAGGGCGATGTAAAAGAATTTAATGGTTATATATATATGAATCAGGATGTGGAACTAAGTAATAAATGGAACCTGAATGCTTCTGTCCGGTATGATAATTTTAAGTTTCAGTATAAAGATAAATTAGCCGGTGCTACTGATTTCAGCAAGCAAAAGAGAGGAATTGTTAGCCCGAAATTAAATATAAGCTTTGCTCCAAATCAAAAAGTGAAACTGTATTTGAACAACGGCTTTGGTTTTCATTCCAATGATACAAGAGTAATACTGATGAATGGAGCCGACGAAATATTACCAAGAGTATTTGGAACAGACCTCGGATTAATCATCATGCCAAATAAAAACCTGATTTTGAAAACGGCTTTATGGCATTTGTATTCTCAACAGGAGTTTGTGTATGTAGGCGATGCAGGTGTAATAGAACCAAGTGGCAAAACAAGAAGAATGGGTGTGGATGTATCTGCCCGTTACCAGTTTAATAAATGGTTATACGGCGATATTGATATTAATGCAACAAAGGCGAGGGCAATTAGCGAAACAAAAGGCGAAAATTTTGTTCCGCTGGCACCATCATTCACCAGTATTGGTGGTATAACTGCCAGGGCACCCAATGGCTTTAGTGGTTCGTTACGATATCGTTTTATTGGTGAAAGACCTGCGAATGAGGATAATTCAATTAGTGCAGAAGGATATTTATTGCTGGATATGGTAGCGGCTTACCGGATTAAAAAATTTGAATTTCATATCTCCGTAGAAAATATGCTGAACCGTGAATGGAGAGAGGCTCAGTTTAATACCGGATCAAGATTAAAGTTTGAAGTAAACCCTGTTTCTGAAATTCATTACACGCCGGGCACCCCATCATCAGTAAAAGCTGGCATTAGTTTTAATTTTTAAAAGCTTCCCCCAATAATTTTTTGTTTCAAAAGGTCTTATAAATGGACCTTTTTTTATTTCCCGCAATCTGTTAATTAACAGTTGCCGTAGATGAATAGGTTGGTGTATCCAGCTTTCAAAACAAAACTAAAATAGTGGTTATGAGAAAATCCCGATTTCGCCGGCTTGCAAAACAATCTTTGTTACCGGTATTTCTTCTTTTATCACAGATGATGTTGGCTTCCAGTCACCGGGAAGCTC
>JAJAZO010000107.1 GCA_026785745.1 Chitinophagaceae bacterium
ATCAATAACCCTTGCTGATGCATCAGACAGATTTTTGCCAACGGCGGAAATTTTACCATCCTTAATCAATACATCTGCATTTTGCAGAATTCCTTCTTTTTCATTGGTCCATACCGTTGCATTTTTAATCAGTATCGTTTCTTGTTTTAATTTCTCATTTTCACTCCATCCAAACGGTTCAAACGGGTACACTACTTTTCCCACAACAGGTATTTCTTTTTTTCTTACACTGTCTGGTTTTACTTCGGCTAATTTTATCAGGGTAGCTGTCCATGTCAATGAATTACCCAATGAATCTGTTCCGGTACCATTCCATTCTTTTCCATTACTTATGCCGCTGAGTCTTGTAGCTGTTACGGGTAAAGTTTGGTCAGCAGCACCACCACCTCTTGTAAAACCCCCACCCGGCATATTTCCAACAGGTCTGGTTGTGGTATCTCGCATTCTTTCCGGACTCGTATCAGGCTTGGTTGCAATATCCGTTGTCTGTCCTGGATTCATTACAGGTCTCCTTGTTGTATCTGGTATTTGTCCAGGATTCATTCCCGGTCTTTGCCGGCGGGCCATTGGCGCAAAACTTATTTTTACTTGCTTGCCATCAAAAGTAAATTTGGAATTCAATGTATCTTTTGCAAACATGGTAACACTGCTTGCACTCTTTACATCCAATGTATATTTTTCCGTTCCGGAAGGAGTGTTCACACTAAGAGCATAAGTGCCGGCAGCACTTGCCGCATCTTCCTTTACTGAATATTTAATTCCCTGTACCCAGTTTTGTAAAATGATTGTTTTCTCATTAAAAAGTGGGCCATTAGTGATTAAGAAATTTCCCAGTTTACCTGCATCAAGGCTTCCCACTTTATCATAAACTCCCAAAGTAATAGCAGGAGTTTTTGTCAACGCTTCCATCACTTTACTTTCGCTTAATCCATATTCCATTGCTTTGCGAAGACTTGTCCAGAATAGGGTTACTGTTCTCAGATCAGCCATAGTTAAGCAAAAAGGAATACCTGCTTTTTCAAATGCAGCGGCATTAGTAGGTGCCAGCTCCCAATGTTTCATATCGTTCAGCGATACAAATCTTGCATCATTAGGATCTTCTACATCTTGTGCCTGCGGAAAGTTAAGCGGAAGAATAAATGTTGCATTCGTTGCTTTCATTTCTTTGATACGCTGATACTCGTTTTGACCTGCTTTGATGATGTATTGCACTCCAAATTCATCCCCAATTCTATCCGACCGCAGATCGTTCCATTTATCACCAGCTTCAAAAATTTGTGGTAAACTCTGATTGTCATTCCATGATTGGAGTGTTGCGTTAAAGCCTTCCTGGTAAGGTTTATTTTTATACCAGGCTGCATCTATATATGTTTGTCTTAGCAGGGCGATATAACCCATCATAGAACTGGGATAGCTCTGAGTAGATGTTCCTTTGCTGAAAGAGTAATGGGCCGATGCCTTTTCTTTTATTATAACAAGGTTCTCTTTTTCGTTGGCCAGTGTTACTACAGCACCGGTGCCTCTTGCTACTCCATCTTTTATATGAGTAAGCACAGAGCCGAAGCCTGCTTCCCGCAATGGTTTTGCAGTAGCATCATTTACACTAAACAATTTGTAAACATCCACATCCGATTTGATGGCCTGGTTCCAACCAAAAGGACCTTTTACGGCTGTTTCCAATTGCGGAGCCTGGTTAAAGTTGAAACCTCCGCCACCAGCACCTGCCTGACGTTGCGGAGTGCCATAATCCGAATAAATATCAATAAAGGATGGATAGATGTATTTGCCCTTACAATCTATCTCCACCGCACCAGCCGGAGCTTTCAATCCTGAACCAACGGCGGTAATTCGTCCGTCTTTAATAACAAGTGTTGCATTAGTTAATGTAGTCGTTGCATCTTTTACAACCGTGGCGTTAGTAAAAGCATAATGGCCGTGCCTCGGATCGGCTATACCATTTTCGGGGAAAGTAACCTGGGCCTGCAGTGAACATAGCCCCACAAGACTGCCTAAAAGGAGTAGTTTAAATTTTCTCATTACAATCAGTTTTTAGATGTGCCGAATTTACTGTAATCCGGTTTATAACATTAACTTAATATGACAAAAGGCAATGTTTTGACGTAAAATCCTGCTTATCCTTTCCCCGGAACTTTGGTTATCTTTGAAAACTTAATTTTCTTGCTATGGCTGCTGCCAAATCAACAATTATTCTTCCGGATTTTAGTCTTTCACCCCGCATAGACCAGGTGGGTGTGGAAGAAAGAGCTTCCCGTTTTACCAAGCGAAGTATTAAGAATGAATCTAAGATGAACGGTTTAAAGTTGGTACTGAACATGATAGACCTGACTACTCTGGAAGGAAAAGACACCGACGGTAAGGTGAAACAGCTTTGCTACAAAGCCATGCATCCCCACGATGCGTTGATTGATATTCCAACTGTTGCCGCCATTTGTGTTTATCCTTCTATGGTGAAAGTGGCTAAAAAGGCATTGGGTGATTCAGGAATAAAAGTGGCATCCGTTGCTACCGCTTTCCCCAGCGGACAAGCCCCAAGAGATATTAAAATAAGAGATACCAAATATGCTGTAAATGAAGGTGCTGATGAAGTGGACATGGTCATTAGCCGGGGAAAATTTCATGCAGGTGAATACAATTTTGTGTTTGATGAAATTGCTGCTATCAAAGAAGCCTGTGGTGAAGCAAGATTAAAAGTAATTTTAGAAACAGGTGAACTCGGTACGTTTGATAAAGTAAGACGGGCCAGTGATATTGCCATGCATGCCGGGGCTGATTTTATAAAAACATCAACCGGTAAAATTGCACCTGCGGCTACGATGCCGGTTACATTG
>JAJAZO010000108.1 GCA_026785745.1 Chitinophagaceae bacterium
ACAGTGTGCAAGTATCACCACCATGAATATTGTGATAACGAATTCCATCACTCCGACATTTACACAGATTGGACCATTTTGTCAAAATGCAACTGCACCTCTATTACCAGCAACTTCGAATAACGGAGTAAGCGGCACCTATAGTCCTGCAACAATCAGTACAGCGACAGTAGGAACAACAATTTATACATTCACTCCTTCGGGTGGTGGTTGTGCAACGACTGCGATGATGAATATTGTAATCACAACACAGGTAACACCCACATTTACACAGATAAACCCGTTATGTCAGAATGCAACTGCACCATTACTACCAACAACTTCTACTAATAATATCACAGGTGCCTGGAGTCCGGCAACAATCAATACATCTGCTACCGGTACTACAAATTATATATTTACTCCGGCTACAGGCCAGTGTGCTGCATCTTTCACAATGAGTATTGTAGTTACTGCACCAGCTCCTGCAGTACGTTACCCCACTATTACAACACTGCCCAACATCCCCGTACAATTAAATGCAAGGAATATTGGTGTTAGTTATTTATGGACACCACCGGCAGGATTAAATAGTGCTACAATCATCAACCCGGTATTTAATTATAACCTGCAAACTGAATACAGGATAAAAATCACTACCAGTGGGGGATGTATAACTACAGATACCTTATTGATTAAAATGCCTGTACAGCTACCTCCGCCTACAGGTTCAAATATCCTTGTACCAAAGGCATGGTCACCAAACGGAGATGGGCATAATGATAAATTAATAACATTCACTGTCAATATAAAGGAGTTGAAGTATTTCCGCATCTTCAACCGGTGGGGTCAATTAGTTTTTGAAACAAATACAATCGGGCAGGGATGGGATGGAATGTTCAAAGGTCAATTACAAGGTATAGATACTTATCAATGGATAGCAGAAGGTATTGGGAATGACGGGAAAGTTGTAAAACGGGCAGGTAACTCGGTTTTAATACGTTAATTATCTGGCAATGAAAAAGATGAGACAATGTGTTGCAATGATTTTCTGGCTGATGGCCATGAAATCTTCGTATGCACAAGATCCAAGCTTTTCACAATTTTTTTCATCACCACTTACTATTAATCCTGCCTTAACAGCCAACATTAATGAAAAATGGCGGGTGATATCAAATTATAGAAATCAATGGAGTGGCCCGGCCAAACCGTATTCAACCGGTACCATCTCTTTCGACAGCAAACTATTTCAGGATGTTACCGGTAATTACGTAGATGAAAACACAAGAGTTGGAATTGGTGGGATGATGATGTATGATGAATCGATGGGCGGAGCTTTAAAAAGTAATTACGCTTCACTTAATGCTACAGCGAATATCCGGCTCATGAAAAAAGAAGGGTATGAACAGAATGGCGGACGTATCAGGCATATAGGCAAAGCCGATAATGATGAAGGGGCTGAGCAACGGTTGGGTGTTGGCCTCGGTTTAATTTATGGTAACCGGCGTATAGATTTGAACAAGCTGAGTTTTGGTGAACAGTTTAACGGTTCTGATTTTGATACCAACCTGCCATCAGGCGAAACAGCTTTATCGCAAATGAAGCCTTATATTTCTGCCAGTGCGGGGCTATTGTATACCTACAAACAAAACTATACCCATATAGATCTCGGCGTTTCCGCTTTTCATGTTAATAAACCAACACAGACATTTATTAAAGACGAAAATCAGTCGTTGGCCCGCCGGTATGTGGCACATGCAAATGTAGAAACCTTTCTTACCAGCAATATTATTTTAAATGCCAATGGTGTTTATCAAAACCAGGCAGCGGCCAGTTATTTCTCCATTGGCGGAGCATTAGGTTATTACATCCCGGGTTATGAGGAGGGAAAAGATGTGACTATCAATGCCGGTTTATGGTATTGGTCCAATAATGCGATGATTCCCTATTTAGGAATCAGTTATGGAAATTTCCAGGTTGGGTTAACGTATGATATTACAACCTCTACACTAAATGAAGCGGCTAAAAGAGCCAATACTTTTGAACTTTGCCTTGTACTTCGGGGTAATGGAAGAACCAGTGGAGTTATCCCTTCTCCGTGGAAGTAATTTTTTCTATCCTTCAAACAACTTTGCTATTCCAAATGCAGCAGCGGCAGCTACCGCACCTATCAGCATCACCCGTACTGCTCCCCACCAGCTATTGATACCAGTGAGACGACTTTTTAAGAAGCCAAACACGTATAAGCAAAGCAGTGTTACAATTGCAGATAATTTCAAACCTTCTATTGGAGTGCTAACAAAAAAGTAAGGACTTAATAGAACCATTCCACCAACAACATAAGAAAGGCCAATATTCTGTGCAGATTTGGTGGCTCTTTTTGGATCAGGTTTTTCCAACCCCAATTCATACTTCATCATAAAATCAACCCATTGCTTTTTTGTCCGTAGCAATTTCTTCGGTGGCTTTATCCTGCAATTCTTTGCTCAGGCCAATGTTGGCAAAAAATTCTTTGGTTTCTTCAATCTCTCTTTCTCTCAAATGTTCCACTTCATGGTATTCCTTTTTTTCTTCACTGTTGTAATGGTCCTGTTCAGTTTTTCCTGCCAGGTAACCACCCAGCCCCATGGCAATGGAACCGGCGGCTACTTCGGCAATACCCGCAATAACAATAATTGAAGAGGAATCAACAGCACCACTAAGACCTGCTGCCAGTGCAAAGGTAACAGTAAGGCCATCACTCATGCCAATAACAATATCCCGAAGTGCTTCGCTGCTTTTCATGTGTTCTTCCTGGTGGGGTTCCTGCCGTGGTGGAGATGTGTATCCATTGTATGAAGTTAATTATTTTGAAAAAGAAAAAACCGTTGCTGGTCATGGCAACGGTTCATTATGGTTGGTTCTATCAGCTTTAATCAAGTATAGAAAGGCTATCGCCGATTATCTCCACACATTCCATTATTTGTTCCTTTGTAATGATAAGGGGCGGGGCAAAGCGGATCTTATCGCCGTGTGTTGGTTTAGCCAGCAAGCCATTTTCTTTTAGTTGTAAACATAATTCCCAGGCTGCTTCTTTATCAGGATGTTGAATAACGATTGCATTCAACAAACCTTTTCCTCTTACAAATGCAATATGTTTTGATTGAAGTTTTATTAATTCGCTTCGTAACAACTCACCCATCGTAGTTGCATTTTCCGCCATCTTTTCATCTTTCAATACTTGCAGGGATGTTATGGCTACTTTACAAGCCAATGGGTTGCCACCATACGTAGAACCATGTTCGCCGGGTTTTATCGTCATCATTATTTCATCATCACATAGCACTGCACTTACAGGAAGTATACCACCGCTGAGTGCTTTGCCAAGTAATAAAATATCTGGTCTCACATTTTCATGGTCGCAGGCCAGCATTTTACCTGTCCGGGAAAGACCGGTTTGTATTTCATCCGCAATAAATAAAACATTAGCTGCGGCACATAGCTCTTTTGCTTTGGCTAAATATCCATCGTCGGGTACTAATACACCGGCTTCACCCTGTATCGGTTCTATTAAAAAGCCGGCAACATTCTTATCTGCCAATGCAGTTGCAAGAGCTTTCAAATCGTTAAAAGGAACTGCTTCAAAGCCCGGCATATAGGGCCCGAAATTCTTTTTGGATGCTTCATCGCTGCTGAATGAAATAACGGTGGAGGTACGGCCATGAAAATTTCATTCACACACAATAATCTTTGCTTTGCCTTCAGGGATACCTTTTATTTCATAGGCCCATTTGCGGCAGAGCTTGATGCCCGTTTCTACTGCTTCCACACCAGTGTTGATGGGCAGCACTTTGTCATAACCAAAATAACTGGTAATAAATTTTACATATTCACCCAGCATATCACTGTGAAAGGCACGGCTGGTTAA
>JAJAZO010000109.1 GCA_026785745.1 Chitinophagaceae bacterium
GCCCTGCTTTGGCTAGCTTATGGCATTGGGATGGAGTTCGTTCAAAAATACCTGGTTGAAAACCGATCATTTGATAACGGAGATATAATTGCGGATGGAGTAGGTTGTTTGGTGGGGCTTATTTACAGCAGCAGGAGGTATATATAAAAAATTGACCCCTGTAGAAACAGGGGTCGCAACCAAAACTAACTGCTTATGAGAAAATTTAATATCTTTATAATGAGTTCAAATAATCGTTGTTCATATCTATAACGCAAATCTACTACCGGTAGTATGATATTTGTTGTTAACGAAAGTCTAAAAGAACATATTTAGTAATAACACCTGATCTGAAAAAAGTAAATTTCCTTGGGCGTTTTGTAATCTTACCACTTTATAACAAAGCTTTACTTATAATGGTTGCCAATTTCTGATAAATATTTTTCTATCTCAAAGGCTGACAATCAATTGACAAATAAGCCGTACTTAGATATTAGACGACGAATCCATTCCATACTTTCAAAAATTCATGCTAAAAAATATTTTTTTAAAATAAAAAACCGCTTCGCTCCCCCGATAAACTCAGGACTGCGAAACGGCTTCTTTCTTAAAGCTGATTGCACTTATTTTATAAACCCTTTGATGAGGTCCATTAAGCCTCCACCACCGCCGCTTTTTTCATTTTCAAAGCTATTCTGTGATTTCTGGGTAAACTTGCTGATAATATCCTGTAAATCAAATCCACCGCCACCGCCAGAAGAATTGCCACCACCGCCGCCGGTAAACTTCTCCAACAAATCCTGTAAAGGTGATCCACCACCTTTTTGTTCTGATTGCTCTTGCCCGTCTGTTGAACCACCACCGCCAATCAGGGAGCCAATTAACCCATCCAGGTTCAGGCTAGCATTATTGGGGTCTTTGGTTTGGTCTATCAATCCGTTGAGTGAATTAGGAATGAGACTGTTTGCTACGTTGCTGGCCACTGAAGGGCTCATGCTGTACTTTTTCACCAGCTTACTGATAAAATAACCGACCATCATGCTAACGATAGGGTTTTTTAATAATCCTCCAATTCCTCCACCACTACTTCCATTTCCACCGGATGTGTTGCCACCACCTTTAAAAAGGTCAAGAATGTTTTGAAGGCCGCCACCTGCTACGATGTTTTTAAATCCTCCCGCAATAGTTTGTGTGGCATCTGCCATCACTTCCTGGTTGTACTCATTGGGGACATCGGGATTGTTTACGACAGTGTCCTGTCCGAATTGTTTTACAATGTTGAAAAGCTGATCTAACATAATAATTGATTTTTAAAATAAACTGAAAAACATTTAGGTGAACGGTAACACGAAAAGTAAGTATTTAACAGCACCCGTAAAATTATTTTTTGGTGTAGCCGTTTATTACAACTTAGTTCTGTTTCGCCAGTTTCTCCGAATTTTCGGCAAACTGCAAGGCATCTATCAGTTCATTGATGTCACCATTGAGCACTGCATCAAGATTATAGAGAGTTAGACCTATACGATGATCGGTAACACGACCCTGTGGAAAATTGTAGGTTCTTATTTTAGCACTCCTGTCACCCGTACTTACCAGGCTTTTTCTATGACGGGAAATTTCATCTTCCTGCTTCCTTACTTTTTCTTCAAATAGCCTGGTTCTCAGCATTCCCATCGCCTTTTCCCGGTTGCCTAATTGAGACCGTTCCGTTTGGCAAACCACCACGGTGCCGGTTGGAATATGCGTCAGCAATACTTTTGTTTCCACCTTGTTTACATTCTGTCCGCCGGCACCACCACTTCGGGCTGTTTCCATTTTTACATCCGCCGGGTTCAATTCAAAATCCACTTCTTCTGCTTCGGGCATCACGGCAATTGTTACTGCAGATGTATGCACCCTGCCGCTGCCTTCAGTATCCGGAACTCTTTGTACCCGGTGTACACCGCTTTCAAATTTCAACGTACCATATACATCATCACCTGTTACTTCTATTTGTACTTCTTTATATCCGCCCACACTTCCTTCGCTTTCGCTTAGTAATGCTATTTTCCATCCTTTCCTTTCGCAATAACGCATATACATACGAAGCAGGTCTCCCGCAAATAAACTTGCTTCATCGCCACCGGTACCTGCCCGAATTTCAAGAATAGCATTCTTTTCATCCAGTGGGTCTTTTGGTATCAGCAACTGGCGGATGTGAGATTCCATCTGCGTTTTCTTTTCTTCCAGTGCAGGTGATTCCATTTTTGCCAGCTCTCTCATTTCGTCATCATCACCGGCTATTGCTTCTTTATAAAAATTAATATCGTCCAATACTTTTTTATAATCAGTATAAGCAGTTACTATTTTTTCCAGGCTGCGGTATTCTTTACTGGTTTCAGCAAATCTTTTATTGTTGCCAACTATCTCCGGATTGGTAAGGGCTACTCCCAACTGGTCAAATCTTGCTTTTATGGCTTCTAATCTGTCTAACATTCTAATGCTTATTTTTATGCTTGCCCACCGTAGCTTTTTTAACTGCCATAGCTTTAGCGACGGCATGTAGCGAAGGTGAGGTACCCGGCTGTAGTACTACTATCAACTTCCGTTGCGTCGCACTCTTCAGGGTTCTGTAATTCTACTGTGCATTTTAAAAAAATGCACCAGTAATAAGGTCGGCAAAGTTAAACGAAATCACTTCATGGCTTATTTAAAATTCAAGGCAGATAAACTATTTGACGGGTACCGCTTTGCAGCAGATAATACAGTGTTGATTACTGATGAAGAAGGTGTAGTGCAGGACATGGTGGCAGAAAACGAAGCCGGAGACGATGTACAGACATTCAGCGGAATCATTTCTCCCGGTTTCATTAATTGCCACTGCCATTTGGAGTTAAGCCACCTGAAAGGATTAATTTCTGAAGGAACCGGGCTAGGAAAATTTGTACTCCATGTGGTGCAGCAACGTCATTTTCCAGGGGAGGAAATTCTACAGGCTATTGGCAAAGCAGAAGATGAAATGATAGCGAATGGAATTGTAGCCGTGGGAGATATTTGTAATAATGCCTTAACGGTTTCTCAAAAGACAAAAGGAAGGATGTATTATCACAATTTTATTGAGGCAAGTGGTTTCAATCCGCAGATAGCAAACTCCCGGTTTGAAAAAGTAAAGCAGATTTATAATGAATTTGCTAACTCCCCTTCAGGGGTTGGGAGCATTGTTCCTCATGCACCTTATTCTGTTGCGGATGAATTATGGGATTTGATAATCAACTTTCCAGGCAATCATTTAATGACTATTCACAACCAGGAAACGGTTGGAGAAAATGAGTGGTTTATGAATAAGCAGGGAGAGTTTGCAGAAATGTATGCAGCTATGAATATTGATGTTTCGTTTTTTAAACCCTCTGGTAAAAGCAGTTTGCAAAGCTATTTGCCGAAATTTTTGAACAACCAATCAACCATCCTTGTGCATAATGTAGTTACAAGCGAAGCAGATATCTTGTTTTCACAATTACCAATTGTCAATTGCCAATTGTTCTGGTGCTTATGCCCGAATGCCAATCAATATATCACCCGTCAACTACCTGATATTGATTTGCTGGTAAAACATGATTGTGAGATTGTGTTAGGAACGGATAGTCTTGCTTCCAATCACCAGTTGAGTATTTTAGAAGAAATGAAAACTATTCAGCAACATTTTCCACATATTGAAATGGAAATAATGTTGCAATGGGCAACTAGTAACGGAGCAAAAGCTTTGCAGATGGATTCTTTACTGGGTAGTTTTGTGAAGGGAAAAAGACCGGGAATTATTCTAATCGAAAACAACTTTACCTCCGTGAAAAGATTAGCCTAACACCTCCCGCAACACCGGCAACGTCCGCATCGTTCCAAAATCTGGTATATGCATCGCATAATACGTCTCATACACATACAATAAGTTCCGGCGAAAGTTAAAAAGTAAACTCCAGCTTGAGAAGTGCAGATTGAAAATATTTTTTTCGAGAATAATTTACCTGGTATTTTTTTCCCTTGAGTACAAAAGCTTCTGTCATCTTTGTTTTAGGGTCAACAATAAAATATTCTTTTACCCCTGCTTTTTCGTACAGGCTTTTTTTCAGCGTTCTATCCCGGGTTTCGTTATTAGATAATATTTCAATTATCAGGTCGGGGGCACCATGGGCATAACCATCTTCTTTTAATATTCCCTTATTCCGTCTGGCAATGAATAATAAATCTGGTTGCACTGCCGAAATATACTCATCAAGGTAAACATCAAAAGGGGAAACTATTAGTTCGCCAAGAGCTTTTTCCTCTATATGATTTCCCAGTTTTAAAAAAAGTGTGCTGACAAGTTTCTGATGATTGAATATAGGAGATGGGGACATATATAATACATTATTAATCACCTCTGCCCTCGTACCTTCAGGAAGCATCCGAAAAACATCTAAGGCAGATACAGGCACATCAGGAATTCTTATAATTGTTTTCATTACGTCTCAAATTTAAACATTTTTTTTAATCCATCACCCTAATATCTCCCTTAGCACCGGCAACGTCCGCATAGTTCCAAAATCTGGTATATGCAAGGCATAATACGTTTCATACACATACAATAAGTTCCGGCGAAAATCATGATTGAGTTTAATGTCTGCCAGTTCTTCCGGCTGCATCACTTTTAATAATTGAGAAGTAACAGCAGCCTGTTTATCTTCTAAGAAATGCGGATGGCGGGGTTGTTCGGCAACAAAACTGCCTTCTTGCAAATCCAGGTAAGGATTTTCTTTGCTGTAATTATCGGTGATCCGGAAACCAAAATGAAAAGGAAGATGTAATGCAAAAAACAATGGAAGATTTGCCATTATTGCTCCACTGCTTTCATCAAGCTTCATAAAAATATCTTCAGTAAAATGAAAAAGATCGGGATTGCCTTCTGGTTGTTTCAAACACTTGGTCAGCAGTTCAACCATGAACAATGCAACAGCATTTTTTGGGACATTGGATAAAATATGCTGATAGATAACCGACCACTTAAATTCTTTAATACGGTTAAGGTGCTTTAATTCATTGTGGTAAATCACTAAATCCAACATTGCTGAGGGCTGAAATAAACTGGCTTTACCAGGTCCTTTTTTGGCAGATGTTCTTACGCCATTCACCAGGTACGGTTGTACACCAAACAATTCGGTAAACATGGTAACGATGATACTTGTTTCGCCATACTTTACTGTACGAAGTACAATGCCTTTTGTTTTATGGAGTTTGTCTGGCATTTTGTTTATTACATGTAAAGGTCTTCCTTATTATCCTTTTCCTTAAACCAATTATCAGGATTTTTAACAATGTATTTTCTGATTCGTTTCATTTCTTCATCATCCCTTATTATCCTGTCATAAAAACGGGGTTGCCATGCAAAATCAATCTTATTTATTGTTGCATATGATTTTACACCTGCTTTATACCCTCTGATGATAGATGATATGTTACCCGATTGAGGTCCAAATTTGTTTACATACCCAATTTGCTGCAAAGACGTAATATCTTCTGTTTCCTTATAAATAATTATTATTCCATGTACATGATCAGGCATTACCACAAATTCATCCAGTATTACAAAGGGGAAATGTTCAGGTATTTTTCGCCAGTATTCACCGGCGATTGAACCAATTGGCGTTGCTCGTAGAGACGCAAAATTTTGCGTCTCTAAACCAGCAAAATTTTGCGTCTCTAAACCAGCCGAAAGAACAATTTCGCCGAAATTATGAATCCTGTCTTTTGTACAAATCGTAATAAAATAGGCCCCATTTTGTCCATAGTTATAGCCCTGTAAACGGGCAGATGGTATTCGATATTTTCCATGAAATTTATCGGGCATCTGATTCGAATTAGGTGTCGGTTATCCCTTTATTGAAATAAAATTTAAACAATTCTATTTGAGACGCAAAATTTTGAGAGAGAAGCAAAATTTTGCGTCTCTATCGGGAAATAAAAAAAATCTTTGTTGCTATTCTTTCTTTCTTCCCCTCATCACTCACCAGCACCAGGTAAACACCACTTGATATCCGCTGCCCTTTATAATTTCTTCCATCCCATACGGCCTGCCCACCCAATGCTCTAGTCTGATAAACTAATCGTCCGTCTAATTCTGTAATCTTTACGATAGCATTATTTACCAATCCTCTTATTCCAATCGTTCCTGTATAATCCGGCGGCACAGGATTGGGGAACACTACTACATCCTCATTTTTTTCTCCGCCTTCTGTTGCCGTACTCCGGAATGAACAAATTCCTTTGGCTGTTGCAAAATACACTTCACCTGTCTTACCATCAATCGTTATTTTTTTTACATCACTGCTTAACAATGGACTATTGTTTTCTGTAAACTGGTAAATAACTTTTTCGCCGCTGGCACTGATGAGAAAGACGCCGTTTTTTGTAGCCACCCATTTTCTATCGGCACCATCTACGGCTATGCCCCGCACTTCCTGCCCTTTGAATAAAAATCCGGCAAAATTTCCATTCGGCACAATGGGTAATATTGCTTCGCAAGTTTGAGCTGAAAAAACATTCTGCGGACATTGAATCACACCAATACCATCCGTTGTTCCCACCCAGATAAAACCACTTTTGTCTTTTGCCACACATAACACTTCGCTGTTTGGCAGGTTGCCGTTTCCTGCGCCACTAATATATCTTCTCCACTTATCATCATTAGTATTATCAATGGATGCTCCATGGTCATAACAAATCAAACCATTACCCAACGGGGCTACTATCCATTTATAATTATTATCATCAATCAATATTTGTGACAAAGCGTTTTGAAACAATCCAAAAGGAACTGTAAAATTTCTCCAGCTTCCATTGCTTTTCCTAACCCGCAGTTGTTGTGCTGCACCAAAGTTGGAAATCCATAAATTATTTTCCTTGTCAAAAGCCAATCCTGCTACACGGTAACTACCCGGATCACCAATAGTAACACCCAGGTTATTTTGCTTAAAAATTTCAAACACCGGCCCTGGTTTTATATGCAGCAATCCGCCGCCGAAAGAACCCGCCCAGATAGTTTCATCTCTTTTATCAATCGCAATAGTTATATAATCAAGCAATGAATCAATTTGATTATACCGGTACCGGTTTATATTATTCCAGCTTCCTGCTGAGAATGAATAAATGCCATCGCCATTATACTGATAATTCCAGGCATCGTTTACCGAACCTGCCGTTGCATAAAATGTATTATTATAAACAAGCATCTCGCCGCTTGCTATAGCCTGTGGCGAATTAAGAATGTACTGTTGGTATGTTAGTGATGTTCCGAAATGCGACAAACAAGCAAACTGATCAGCCATCCAGGGTTCATTATTATATAAAATAGCTTTCCGTGGAAATGAAACAGCGGCTACATTTGCCAATGTTCTGAAAACAGTTCCATCTGCATTCAACATTACTACTCTGCTGGTACCGTTTGGCCGTCTTTCACACAACTGTATTTTATTTTCCGTTGTATTGCTGCTTACAAAAGGCCAGGTATCCGTATAAAGAAATGACCAATTGGCTCCTGTCTGCACAAACAACGAATCATTTTTTTGTACTATCACTTTATTCTGCACCGTCAGCACATTTTTGCAAGGTCCGCCAGGCAATCCATTGCTGCCACTTACTGTTTGCC
>JAJAZO010000110.1 GCA_026785745.1 Chitinophagaceae bacterium
AAGGTGGCAGTATCGGCAAGGTCAATAATTTTATAATTAGTATCCAGCGATGCTGCAAGAGGTGCTAATACTGATTCTCTTCTTCCACCAAGTATAGGTTTCAAGCCATAGTCAGCAGCCATTTTTGCAATCAGCGTACCGGTATAACCATTGGCACCGTATAAAAGAAACGAAGAATGAGCCATAATTTTTTTTAAGTAGTGTGTAAAGTAAAGTTATGTTTTTGGTTAATATTGATGACTTCATGAAAAGAGTCTTTTAGCATTTAGACACAACATGTTTTCGTAAGTTACAGCGTCAAAACCCAAACCTTCCGACTGTTGAACGAACTTGAACTGATACAGGGACTTAAAAGCGGAGATGAAGCCTCATTTAAATATTTGGTGGATACCTACCAGGACAGAATTTTCAATACTGCCATCGGTATAGTGCAAAATGCCGAAGATGCTGAGGATGTAGCGCAGGAGGTTTTTATACAAGTATACCGGTCTATTCATAGTTTTAAAGGGGAGTCAAAATTATCAACCTGGATGTACCGGATTGCAACAACCCGTGCCCTAGACTTGCTCAGAAGCCGGAAAAGCAAAAAAAGATTTGGCTTTATGCAACGCCTTTTTGGAGATGATAATGAACCTATGCATGAATTGCCTGATTTTAATCACGCGGGAGTGGCTTTGGATAGAAAGGAATATGCAGCGAAACTCTTTAAAGCGATTACCCAACTGCCTGAAAACCAGAAGACAGCCTTTACCCTGCACAAGCTGGAAGAACTTAGTTACCAGGAGATAAGTGAGGTAATGGAGACAACTGTGCCGGCTGTAGAGTCGCTGATGCACCGGGCCAAGCAAAATTTGAGGAAAATATTGGCAAATGAAACAGACTAAGTAATTTACCGTGACGAAGGTTTTGGGCCGACTTCCCGTCAAAAATGGTGTATTATGAATAACAACAGAAATAATAAGATTGAGGAAATCCTTGGCAGCCTTGACGGAACTCAAAAGGCGGCTCTGCCTGATTTCTTTTATACCCGCCTAAAGGCAAGGATGGAGAAAGGGTTAGAACCAACTATTAAAAAATCATGGGTTCTTCGCCCGGCTTTTGCTTTTGCTGCCCTGGGTATTATTTTGCTTATAAATGCAGTTGTTATTTTAAAAGGTGATGCAAATAAGAATACAGCGTCTAATGATTCTGAAACAATTCAATCCATTGCAGCTGAGTATAGCCTGAATGATAACAGCTTGGTGTACGACTTAAATCAGGATAAATAAGATGAAGAATCCCACTAATAAAATTTTGGCAATTGCTGTAGTGTTTCTATTACTTACAAACATTGCGCTGGTTATTTTTATGTTGAATAAAAAGCCGCAAGCCGATAAACGACGTGGCCGGGTTGACCCATTTGAGATGATGGTGAAAGAGCTTAACATGACAGAACAGCAACAAAAAGATTACAAATTGCAAAAGGATGAGCACTTTAAAAATATTAAACCTTTATTTGACTCCGTTCGTGCCGCCAAGACAGCCTTCTTTGCTTTAACAAAAGAGCAGAACGTAAATGACAGCCTGGTGAATCAATATAGCCAGCGGATAAGCGAAAAACAATCAGCAATAGACAAACTCACTTTTGCCCACTTTAAAAGGGTACGGGGTTTATTTACTGCCGGGCAGCAACCGAAGTTTGACGAGTTTGTACAAAAGATGATGCAGCGGTGGAGAAAAGACTCAGCAGATAAGAAAGACAAATAATATCAGGCATAAATTCTTTCAATAGCATCCCTGAATTTTTCTATCACTACTTTTCGTTTCAACGACATCTTAGGAGTTAATTCCCCTGTATCTACACTCCATTCATGAATTAATAATTCAAACTTCTTTACCTGCTCCACATGGTTAAAGAATTTATTAAAGCTTTCTACTAATTCTTTGAAAAGCTCGATGACTTTCGGATTGCGGATAAGTTCTTCGCTGCTGCTGTCAGCTACTCCATTTTTTCTTGCCCAATCCCGCAGGTTAGGAAAAGAAGGAACTATCAAAGCACTGACAAATTTTCTTTCAGCACCTACCAGCATTACTTGTTCAACAAAAGGAGACTCCTTCAGTTTATTTTCAATGGGTAGCGGAGCCACATACTTTCCACCACTGGTTTTGAAAAGTTCTTTTTTACGGTCTGTTATTTTTAAGAAATTATCTGCTGTCAAATCTCCAATATCACCTGTATGAAACCAGCCATCTATAATATCCAACGCTGTCAGGTCGGGACGTTTATAATAGCCCATCATCACATTAGGGCCTTTGCAAAGAATTTCGCCGTCCTCAGCTATTTTTACCTGCACCCCATCAATCAGAGGTCCCGACGTGCCAAATTTCCGGCCGCTTTCCTGGTATCTGTTTACTGAAATTACGGGGGATGTTTCTGTTAATCCATAACCCTCCATAATTGGAATTCTGGCTGCAGTGAAAATGCGGATAAGCCTGACCTGGCAAGCCGCCCCACCAGTAACGATACATTTCAAATTACCTCCCAGACCTTCTCTCCATTTGCTGAAAATTAATTTGTTGGCTATGTTAAGTTGCAGATTATACCAGAATCCCTGATTTTTATTGATTTCAAATTTTTCAGCCAAACTATGGGCCCAAAAAAATAATTTTTTCTTGGTACCGGTCAGCTCATTTCCTTTTTGCATTATGCGGTCATACACTTTCTCCAGCAGGCGGGGTACTGTTGTAAAAATATTTGGGTTTACTTCCTTTAAGTTATCCGCAATAGTGTCTAAACTTTCGGCATAATAAATAGAAGTGCCTTTGAAAAGATATTGGTAAGTAACCATCCTTTCAAAAATATGGTTTAGTGGCAGAAAGCTGAGGGCCCGCAAATCATCCACCGGAGGAAAACAGGGGATGCATGACAGTACGTTTGAAAGAATGTTCCGGTGAGATAGCATTACTCCTTTCGGCGTTCCTGTAGTCCCTGAGGTATAAATGATGGTGGCCAGGTCTTCGTAATCAATTTTATCACTGATGGGTTTTACCTGCTCTATCAATTGCGGAGTGCTTAATGCAGTAACTTCTTTCCAGTGTTTTGCATTGGCTACATGCTCAAAGGCGAAAATATTTTTAAGGCTGGGCACTTTTTCTTTAAGGCTCAGCACTTTTAGAAATAAATCTTCATCATTTACAAATGCAAATTTTACCTGTGCATCTTTTAAAACAAACTCAAGTTCGTTAACATTAATGGTGGGATACACAGGTACCAGCATAGCTCCAATCTGCTGTACAGCCATATCGACCATTATCCATTCAGGACGGTTTTTACAAAGAATAGCTACTTTGTCTCTTCCTTCGGGGGTCATGTCGCCGCAACTGATGCCGAGGCTTAATAAGCCGGCACTGAGATTGTCCACTATAGTTTTTACTTCAGCTGTGCTGTATTTTCTCCACTGCCCTGATTCCTTTCCTACCAGCATATCTTCCAGCGGCTTGCGTTCCAGATGGTATTGGATGCAGTCAAATAATCTTTTTGGCTCTTTCATTTGCAATCGTAGTTATGTTAAGTAATCAAAACTTTTACTGTACTCCGTAGAGATAATAAATAAGTATATGGACAGACAATTTAGTTAAAAAACAATATATAAAAAAAATAGCCCCACCTTTTTAAGGCAGGGCTTAATAAAATTATTCAATGACTATAAGGACTGGTAATATTGGCCGGGGGACATTCTAAAAACCCTTGTTTTTTGAAAAGCACTAAAACCGTTATATTCTTCCTGGTGCGTTTTGGCCCAATTCTCATACGCTGCCAGATTTTCTATAGGCCCAAACAGCCATTGGTTATATGCATTGAACATCCCCTCAGTTAACAGCTGCCGTTGATAATCAAACAAACGGAAGGGAAATTTATCAGCATTGTTGGCATACCAGTCAAGAATAAACCTTGCCCGTATCATTGTCAGTGTTTCCGTAGTAATGCCCTTATTGGCCAGCGAAGATTGTTTGGACATACCCTGCAAAAAGGTTTTCGCAAATTCACTCTTATTTCCTTCGCCACCTTTCATAAGATCTGCATCAACAAATAATTTTTCTTTATAGCCCTGGAGTAAAAGTTCTTTCATGGCAGCACCTCTTTCCCCGAGGCTTTCCATATTGATGAATATTTCACCATAGATAAGGCTCCATACTTTGTCTTTTGTATAGTAGTAAAACATTGCAGCATTATAATAATTGCCGCTGAATGCCGGGTCAACTTTAATGCCCTCTTCCCATAGCTTAATAGCAGAGAAATCTTTTGTAGCCCACAACAGCTCACCATACTCGCTTAGCAGGGAACCACTTTTAGGAAATTTTTTTAATGCTTTTTTATAGAGTTTATCGCAGTCTTTTACTTCTTCCAATGCTTTATATACATTACCGGCTATCTGAAAGCAAACTACATCGGCATCATTTCTTTCAACCAATAATTTTGCTCCTTCCAGTGCTTTTGCATAATCCCTTTTCAGGTAGTGACTCATTACCAGATCTTTTTGCATCTCCAGGTTATTGTTATCCTGTTGTATAGCCCTGTTTAAGATTATTATGGCATTATTAAAGTCGCCAGACCGCATAAAAGTCTTTGCTGTTTCATGCAGTGCCTTAGGGTCTTCAGGTTGGGCAAAGGCTGTAAAAAAGAGAGAGAAAGCAATAAAAAGAGAGCATATTTTTTTCATACCGCAATTTAAAAGGAAGAGACATAACAGGGAACGTATCCGTTGCAAAAATAACAAATATTTGAGGAGAGAAACGGCTAAATAAGGTGTGTAAGCAGCCCATCCCTAAGTTTGGGTTCAAACCAGGTACTTTTTGGAGGCATTACATTACCACTGTCAGCAATATCAAACAATTGCCCGATGGTAACCGGATATAAGCTGAACGCCACTTTCATTTCACCGCTGTTCACCCTTTTTTCCAGTTCTTTTAACCCCCGGATGCCGCCGACAAAATCAATCCTTTTATCTGTCCGTTGATCTTTGATGCCCAATAGCTTGCTGAGGATATTATTGGAAAGAATAGTTACATCCAGCACACCAATCGGGTCTTCGGTATATGTTCCTTTGCGGGAAGTGAGAATATACCACTGACCATCCAGGTACATCCCAAATTCATGCAGTTCTGATGGCTTTACCGGTTCGGGGCTATGGGTGATAAAAAAATCGTCCTGTAACCGGCTGATAAGTTTTGCGCCAGTTAATCCATGAAAATCTTTTACCAGCCTGTTGTAATCTAAAATAGCCAACTGACTGGCCGGAAAAATAGTAGTGAGAAAATATTTTGCATCAGCACTGTCAGGTAATTGTTTACTCACTTTGGCGGCAGATGCGGCCCGGTGATGGCCATCGGCTATATAAGTGGCAGGAACATCTGTATTAAATAATTCGGTGATGGAGTTTATTTCAGTATCCCGGTCCACTACCCAAATACTGTGTTGAATGCCATCACTGGCTGTAAAATCATATACAGGTTTATGGGCAGCTTTCCAGCCGTCAATCAAGTCGTTTATTTTTATCACATCACGGTAGGCCATAAACACATTACCCGTTTGTGCCTGAATTGCCATCATGTGGTCAATACGGTCTTTTTCTTTTTCCGGCCGGGTAAACTCATGTTTTTTTATAACATCATTAAAATAATCCTCAACAGAAGAAACACAAACGAGGCCGGTCTGGCTTCTTCCATTCCCACCTCCGCTAAGGCTATGATGGGCAGGCATCACCAACTGGTAAATATAGTAGCAGGGTTTTTCTTCCCTGAAGAGTATATTTTCTTTATTAATGAATTGCAGCAAATTTTCTTTGGCTTTTTCATACACTACTTTGCTATGTGTATCTATGTCATCCGGCAAATCAATTTCAGATTTCGTTATCCGGAGAAATGAAAAAGGATTATTTGCAGCTTCTTTTTTCGCTTCTTCACTATTAAGTACATCATAAGGTCTTGATGCCACCTGTTCGGCTAATGCTGGTTGAGGGCGGAGAGCATTGAATGGTTTAATAAGGGCCATAATATATTGAAAATTGATTATTGAATATTTTATCCGTGAAGTTTTGCAAAATCTTTCATCAGGTCAGTTAATGCCTTTACACTTTCGATAGTTAGAGCATTATACATAGACACCCGGAAACCACTTACACTGCGGTGGCCTTTTACACCCACCATACCATTTGCTTTGCAGAGGTCAACAAATTCTTTTTCTAATGCAGCATCTTCCATAATAAATACAGCGTTCATTTTACTCCGGTCTTCTTTGGCCACCGGGCCTTTAAAAACAGGCAACGTATCCAGGGTGTCATAAAACAATTTTGCTTTTGCATCATTTTCTTTTTCTATAGCTGCTACGCCGCCTTTGTTTTTCAACCAACGCAACGTAAGCATCGCCACATAAATGGCAAAAACAGGTGGTGTATTCAGCATGCTGCCTTCTTTAATATGATTGCGGTAATCAAGAATAGCAGGAAGAGCCCTGTTTACTTTTCCTAAAATATTTTTATTGACTACCACAAGATTTACTCCCGCAGCACCCATATTTTTCTGAGCACTGGCATAAATCAGATCAAACTTATTAAAATCAAGTTGACGGCTCAATATATCACTACTCATATCTGCCACCAGCGGTACTCCACAATCATAAGGCATGGTATGCCATTGGGTGCCTGCAATAGTTTCATTGGTGGTAATGTGGAAGTAGGCGGCAGTAGGAGTAACGGATATGTTTTTTGGGATACTTGTATAATTATCCTCTTTGGAAGAACCAACAATTTCTATATGGCCAAACAGTTTTGCTTCTTTAATAGCTTTATTGGCCCAAACACCTGTTTCCATATATGCTGCCGCCTCATTTTCATTCAGCAAATTCATCGGCACCTGCATAAACTGCGTAGTAGCACCGCCATGCAGGAACAATACTTCATGATCATCATCTAAGCTCATCAGTTCTTTTACCAAAGCTCTTGCCTCATCCATCACTGGCTGGAATAAAGGAGTACGATGGCCAATTTCTAAAATGGATAAACCGGTGTAGTTGAAATCAAGAACCGACCGGCTGGCTTCTTCAAAAACTTCTTTGGGTAAGATAGAAGGGCCGGCATTGAAATTATGAATCATGGCGCAAAGGTATTGATTGGATTTTTTTTTATTAAAAAATCCTGTCACGCCTAAAACGGGACAGGATTTATTTTTATTTTGTCTAAATCATTAATGAACAAGCACTCTACCCTCCGCCAGTTTTTTACCGGCAGCATCGCCAACTACTACATAATAGATACCTGTTTGAACTGGTTTTATATTTACACTAAGTAAAGTATAAGGTCCGTTAATAGTGAATTTAGCATTATATACTTTAGATCCCTTCGAGTCAAATACTGTTACAGTTCTTAATGTACTACTGCCATCACTATTATAGTATGATACTGTAAACAGCCCGTCATTAGGACTTGGGAAAATAAACAGGTTACTGCTTACGGCGGCATCTAATGCCACCACCGCAGACTGGTTAGAGCATACAAGTCCGCTGCTAAAGGCTTCCTGTATCCTTACTTGGTAGCTGCCAGTAGTTTCAATATTTACCACATAAGTATTTCCGGTATTGGAAAATGCAGTACCGTTTTTAAACCAACTGGTAGTTAACACACCTCCTGTTGATGCACTTGGTGTGGCAGTAAGTATAGTTTTTTGCCCGGGAAATAAACTGGTAAGTGGCGAAGCTGATAACCCAACTGTTGGTAATTGCCTTACGGTAAGTATTGCTGCTACAGAATTAGCAGGAGTAGTACAAGTTGTATTCCATACCTGGCAACGATAACGATTTGCGTTGGCAGCAGTTGTTACACCCGTTAACGATAAAGTAGCGGAAGTGCCACCTGCAACATTGCTCCATGCAGTGCCTCCATCGGTACTTACCTGCCATTGATAAACGAGACCTGTACCGCTGCCAGCTACAGTAAATGTAACATTGCCGCCCGAACATACTTCTGTGTTTGCAGGTTGGTTTGTTACTGTGGCAGGGCTGATTACGGTTAATACTGCAGCAGACGAGTTGGCCGCCGGTGTACAAGCACCACTGACAACGCAACGATAGCGGTTTCCATTCATCGCTGTAGTAATTCCTGTTACAGTATAAGTTAAGTTGGTAGCACCGCCGATATTATTATATGTTGCTCCATTATCAGTACTTACCTGCCATTGGTAACCAATTGCTGTACCAGTTGATGCGAGAGTAAATGTATTGTTGCTGCCTGCACATAGTGTTGCATCTTGTGGGGCTGTGGTAATTGCAGGGGCAGAGTTTATTGTCAGTATCCCGGCATTGGAATTTGTACTTCCGCATTGGGTTTGAGCAATACAACGGTAGCGGTTACCATTAAATGAAGCAGCGGCTCCTGTTATTGTAAGGGTACCCGTTGTGGTTCCGCTATACACTGTAGAATTTGACAGGAAAGTGTATGTACTACCTCCATCTGTACTTAACTGCCATTGTAAGGTAGAAGCACCAGCAGCAGTTATGTTAAAAGATGTATTTGCTCCTGCACATATTGCCTGGTTTGCCGGCTGTGCAGAAATAGCAGGGCCGGTTCCGGGGTTAATAGTAAAAGTTATATTTCTTGTTTGTGTTGTGGCACCGGTTGAATTTCCTGTAATGGTTATTGTATAAGAACCTGCAAGTAAAGTATTCGCACTATTTAAGGTTACAACACTGTTATTTCCGGGTGTTACCGGATTTGTTCCAAAACTAATAGTAGTACCAACCGGCACACCGGCTGTTGCAGAAAGTGTAATAGGATTGGTAAACCCACCACTTGGAATGGTGCTTAATGTAACAGCCATTGTTGTTGGTGCAGGGCAGGTGGCAATGGTAGCAGCAGGACTATTAAATGTAAAACTTCCCGGAGGTGCTGCATTTGCAACAGGACTTTCCCAAATACCCCGGCCATAGGTAGCCACTCTTATTTTTCCTGAATTTTTTTGAATTTCCAGTTCATTAATAGCTACAAGGGGAAGGTTATCAGAATAATTTGTCCAGTTAACATCGGATTCAGTTTTATAATACACACCAATGTTCATACCTACATATATGCCACTTGGTGTTTTATCATCTACTACGATTGTTCTGGCAACAATATTCGGAAGGTTTGATGAAACGTTGGTAAACGTTGCACCTGCATCGGTAGAAACTAATATTCTGTTTGTAGCACTATTACAAGCAATCCATATTTTGGAAGGATTAGTTGGATCAACAGCAATATCGTTAATGGTTGATGGAGCTGATCTGATTGCCCAGGTAGCGCCGTCATCTGTTGTTACATACAATGTTGCTCCGTTTGAAGCATAAATATAATTGGGGTTGGAAGGGGCAACTGCAAGGTCGGCCAATGTGGTAGTGATTGTGCTGCCCGAAATATTTATCCAGGCTGTTCCGCTGGTTGTTGATTTATATACACCGGTCCAGCCGCCAAATACAATTGTTTCATTAGTTGGATGAATGGCTAATGGTGTTACCCATTGTCCGTTGGATGGTTTTGGCAGACCGGAATAAGAATTACCACCATTGGTAGACCTGTAAATGCTACCATTTTGACTGGTACCCCAGAGGTTTAAATGATTAGTAGGACTAACTAATCCTTCCATTCCGTCTGCACCAAGCCAATCGGCCCAGTTACCTGTAGTAGCTTGTCTTGTTACACTTCCATTATCCTGTGCACCACCGGTAATTACCGTAGCATTAGTTGGTGAATTGGCCATCCGGTAAAACTGGCGGATACCCAAGCCTGTTGAAAGATCAATCCAGTCATCACCATTATTTATGCTTTTATAAATACCGCCGTCTGAAATGGAATAAATAGTTGCATTGACCCAAAACAAACCATGTACATCGGCATGATTATATCCAACGCTGTTTGGCAATGACCATGCTGTAATGGGGCTGAAAGAACTGCCTTCGTTTACCGACTTCCAGCAAATGATACCGGCAATATATACTTCTGCGGGATTAGTAGGCGAAACATCCATAGCCATGTCATATGTTGCCTGACCACCGGTACCGGCACCGCTTGTCTCATAACCAAAATAGTTGGTATTAGTTGTTGGGCTACCAACTACTGTTGTAGTAAATGTTAATCCGGCATCAGTTGATTTATACATTCTTCCAAATTCACTTCCATTAGCCTGCGCTGCATAAACATAATTAGGATTTGATGCAGATACAGAAACTAATGTGCGGCCTGTATTAGTAATACCATCAGCTGCGGTTACGGGTGCCCAGTTAACACCGTTATTGGTAGAACGATATACATCACTACCAGTAGCGTACATAATGTTTATATCATCAGGTTTAAACTCAATATCTTCTTTGCTTCCGGAATGAACTTGTGTCCACGATGTACCGGCATTGGTTGACCTCCATATTCCATTGGTACAAGCAGCAAATACAATATTGGCATTGGAAGGGTGTATCAGAATTTTTCTAACATTGCCACCAGGGCCACCGCCAGCAGGAGCCAATGTAGCGCCGGCATTAGTAGATTTTAATATGCCCGAGCCATTTGTTCCAACATAAATAGTATTTGGATTAGTGGGATCAATTGTGATGGCAAAAATTTGCATCCAGGTTGAATTGTTATCAGTAAGTGGTTGCCAGTTCATACCGCCATTTGTTGTTTTCCATAATCCACCACCCGGCGAGCCGACATATATTACCTGTTCATTAGAAGGAAGTATGGCAACTGCTGATATTCTTCCGGTACCTGGGTTCCAGCCACTGGTACGATTCCAACCCCATGGGCCAAGTTCTGTCCAGTTACCGGCAGCTACAATATTGTTGCTGTTTAAAGAAGGAAGGCTAGCCTGGTAATTCGCCCAGTCTGTTTGTGGTGAAATGTAATTGCCATTTTCATCTGTATGAAACTTACGTTCATATAACCAGCGTTGAAATTGTTTGTAGCCAGTGCCACGGCCGGTACCGGCACTATCAAAGTACCTGTCAGCACTTCTCACAACTTCCTGAAGGGTAAGGTCAGTTCTTTCCATCAATTCAAAAATCTTTTGCTGGGCTGTGGCGTTAATAGAAAAAGAAAATAGTAGTAATAAGGGGAGAAGTTTTTTCATAAATATTGATTAACAGGATTGGTGGTTTAGACTTGTAAAGCTAAAAAAATCTAATTGTAAATCATAGCCCTGAAAAAATCAGGTCAACCGGTTGATATGACGAATATTATTCATGTTCCCGGCCTTTAATGCCGGCATTTTTCCAGGAATTGTTCAGGCCTTCAAATTCTTTCAGGTCATCGGCAGAAAAAACTTTGTTGGATAGATTTTTTAAATCAGGCTGACCGGCATTTACCCAAGCGGTGTACCAAAAAGAAGCCACCGCAAAAATTGATTGTCGCATTCTTCTCTCAATCATGCCTTTCAGTTTCGCATCATATGCTTTTGAAAAAGCAGACGAATATTGCCGGATGGTAATACCATTGCGGTCTTCAAACGAAAATTTTTGGTCGCCGGGAAATTGATTGGTTAACTCTTTTTCATATTTCAATACGGTGTCTGCTGCTGCGGCACTTTCCAGCACTCTTTTCCAGATAAAGTCGGAAGGATTTTTTAAGAATTCAGCTTTCCCAATAAAAAAATCCCATTCTTTATCAGCAAGCAATTCTGGAATCCGGCTTTCCCAAAAACCATGAATACCTTTTTGATCAGTATATTGCCCATTATGATTTTTGGTGGCATGAAGCGGCACATGAGAGTCGGCAATATAATGACCAATTTCTGCGGATAGTTTTAAAATCTTTGCCTGGTTCTTTTCTTTAAAAGCATCAGTAAGGCGGTAAAGCATTGTTTGTAACCACCAGGGTACAATACCATAAGTGTTCAGTGTATCTTCTGAGTATTTTCTAACGGCATCATTCCATTTACGGGGCAACGAATCGTAGGGATATTTTCCATAATGGTCAATGTCTATATAATGCCGGGGGCCTTCTTCGGGTATGGCATATCTTCTTTTATCCGGATCTACAGCATGTTCATAAAGAAAATCAATCTGCGGTTTATACAATACCATCATCTCTGGCGGCAGCAGAAAAACGGCATAATAGTTTATTTTTTTATGCGCATAAAATCCCCAGCAAAAACAATCTTTTGCCAATAAGGAATACAAAAGGATAAGAAACAGTTTTCGCATCACTGGTTGTTTATTTAACTGGGCTGCACTTCTGTTCCGGCGACAGCATCTTTTCTTTCAGCATCCAGGTCCACCACACCACCGGTTACAGCATACTTCATTGCTTCGCCGGAAGTTATTTTACCTATCTTTCTTACTTTCCCTTTTGGCAGCACATAGAGCTGCCCTGCAAAATTGTAAGCCTGTGGTACATACACAGCCACATGTTCTGCACCCATTTCAAATTTACCCATTTCTTCATCCGTTAAAAAACCAATAATCCATACGTCTTCTGAAAATACATTGGCCAATACTGCTTTATTGAATTTACGTTTATCACCGGCAAAGGCTTCAAAAAAATCTTTGGTAGAAGTGTAAAGGAATTTGATAACGGGAGTCCTCGCCATCCACTGATCGAAAAAATTGATAAAACTGCCCATCAGGAAATAGGAGCTTATCCAACCAACAAAAATTACAAAGGCAATTATTACTACAAAACCGAGTCCAGGTATTTTTTTTACGTTCCCTTTATCATCTTCTTTAATCCAGGAAGGAAAGATATTATTGATAAGGTTGGGCAACAGATCATCTACAAAATTAAAGGCAGCCACAATAGCCCACACCGTAATTGCTATCGGGGCGATGATAAGAAGCCCCTGCATGAAGAAACGTAATACTTTCTTAACAATACTCTTTGCCGGTGGGCTGGCTGTAGTCATTTGTTTGATTTACAAGCTAAGGTAGCCTAAAAAATACGTCCCGCAGGGTGCAAAAAATCGGTGAACGGTCGAAAAAAAGGGATGGAAACTTTGGCAACGAAAAAAGTTTCCATAGTTTTGTGCCCGTTCCGATAAATATCGGGATACAAAAGAATGGAACCTAAAGAACGCATATTACTAAAAGCCGAAGAGTTGTTTATGCAATACGGGATACGGTCAGTATCCATGGATGATATTGCGAATAACCTCGGTATGAGCAAAAAGACACTATACCAGTATTTCGCCGATAAAGACGAACTGGTGGAAGCGGTGGTGGAAGGGCATATTAATGAAGTGCAGGGTGATTGCATCAATTGCCGAACCAATGCCACAGATGCAATCCATGAAATTTTCCTTACGATGGAGCATATTATGGAAGAGCTCAATAATATGAACCCCATGCTACTGTATGATTTAGAGAAATTTCACTTTAAAGCCTACCAGCGGTTCAAAAACTATAAGGATAAATTTTTGTTACAGATTATCCGTAATAATATAGAGTGGGGCATTAAAGATGAACTGTACCGGATCGGTTTGAATATTGACATATTATCGAAATACAGGATTGAATCAATCATGATTCCTTTCAACGTAGCTGTTTTTCCTCCCGGTAAATACAACCTGGCCAGGACATCAGAAGTTATGATTGAAAATTTCACTTACGGTCTTGCCACTATCAAAGGACATAAACTGATTCAGAAATATAATGAACAACGACAAAAAAATCTTTTGTATGAAGAGAGTAAAAAATAAAGGAAAGGTATTAATAGCAGGATTGTTTTTTTTACCGGTGCTGGTAATGGCTCAACCTCCTGATACTGCTAATATAACCAAGTATGAATTTTCCATTCAGCAGGCAGTAGATTTTGCCACAAAGAATAATGTGAATGTAAAGAACGCCTTAGTGGATGTGCAACTGCAGGAGCAGGTAAACCGGGAAGTAACTTCCAATGCATATCCTCACATTAGTGCAAATATCGGAACTATCTACAACCCGGCGGTAGCTACACAGGTGTTGCCCAATTTTATTTCACCATCCACCTACCAGGTATTGATAGACCAGGGAGTAAAGGATGGTAGCGGTAATGTTATCGTAATGCCCAACGACTTTGGATTTATAGCAGCGCAGTTTGGTACTAAGTTCAGTGCATCGGCAGGTATCACCCTGAGTCAGTTGTTATTTGATGGCCAGGTATTCGTAGGCCTTATGGCAAGAGATGCAACGATGAGGTTCTCCAAAAAGAATGTGGAGGTGACCGAAGAAATTATCAAAGCCAATATTCATAAAATCTATTACCAGTTAGTGGTTAGCAAAACACAGGTTGAATTATTGGATGCCAATATTGCCTTGCTGGAAAAAGAAACTTATCCTTTTCATAAAGTCTGTGGCGAATATATAAGTATGGAAAGCTGGAATTTTTTAGAGCGTTGTGGCGTTCCTTTAAAAGATTTGGGTCTTCCTACCATCAATCATCTCCGGCTC
>JAJAZO010000111.1 GCA_026785745.1 Chitinophagaceae bacterium
ATATAATTAGAATGAACTATTTTTGCAAAGCAAAAGATGGAATAGTTTAAAAGCAATAGTTCATTTTAATAGAGACTAAATCGAGACCAAAGATTAGATATTTTTTGAAAAGTATATCCGGTAAGGCTTTCAGCGAATGGTGTTAGTCCCGTCCGGTCCGCTTTAATAAAATGATGATTAATTTGATGTCATTTTATTGCAACCAAAAAAATCTAAAAAATGCCCTTTGAGAATTAATATTTTCACGGGCATTTTTTATTGGCATGAGTTTAACAGTAAAAGCGGCTTAAAGCAAAACACTAACTACCTTATTGCGTTATTGGTTGGTAGTTTCTATTGGTTTCTATTGGTTCATGGTTAAAAAGTAGCAATGAAAAAAAAATTCAAAGGTTTCTATCTTATCGTATCATCTTTTGTAATCGCTATTCTGCATCTGCCCTTTGCATTCGCAAAATCCGCAACAGGTACAAAAATATTTTTTCATCCTCCGGTAGATTCTACAACAAAAACTACGAAGACTGCTGAACCGGTTGTTCCTGCTTTAAAATCTATATATGATAGTTTGCACCTTAACCTGAAAGGGTTGAGTCAGCAAGCATTTGATTTTGCAAAACAGGGATTGCAAAAATTAATTGAAGAAGGCAAATTGCTTAATAATTCAATTATTTCGATCATTGATTTTAGTCAACCAAGTAATCAAAAACGGCTCTTTGTACTTGACTTAGAGAATTATAAAGTTTTGTTCAATACACTTGTAGCACATGGCAGAAATACAGGCCGTGAATGGGCCACTGATTTTTCCAACCAGAATCAATCATACAAAAGCAGTCCTGGTTTTTATATGACTAAAGAAACCTACGAAGGCAAGAATGGGTACTCCTTAAAATTAGAAGGTCTTGAAAGAGGTATTAATGACAATGCCTTTGAAAGAGGTATTGTTATTCATGGTGCCAGCTATGTTTGCAATGAGTATGTGAACTCACAGGGTTATATTGGCCGCAGCCAGGGCTGCCCGGCCCTTCCTGTAGAGATAAACAGGCCTATCATTAATACCATTAAAAACGGCACCTGTTTGTTTGTCTATCACCCTTCCTATATTAGCAGGTCGTCTGTACTGAATTAAGCAATTTGTTTATAACTCTCTGGCAGCTCCGTTAGCCAACCTTTATCTTTGAGGATTAATAAATTGTTATGCTCAAGATTGGTGTTTTTGGTGTTGGACATTTGGGAAAATTTCACCTGAATAACTGGAAAGAAATACCCGGAACCGAGCTTATTGGCTTTTACGATCCAAACGATGATACGGCAAAAGAAGTCGCTGATAAATATCAATTAACCCGTTTCCTGGATGCCGATGCACTGATAGATGCCTGCGATGCAATTGATGTAGTAGCTCCTACCAACTACCATTTTGAATGGTGCGAAAAAGCTATTAAAAAAGGAAAACATGTTTTTGTAGAAAAACCGCTGGCCAACACGATGGACGAAGCCAGGCAATTGGTAAAACTGGCTAAAGAATCAGGCATTAAATTCCAGGTGGGCCATGTGGAAAGATTCAACCCTGCTTTTCTTGCCATAAAAGATATGCCACTGAACCCGATGTTCATTGAAGTGCATCGTCTCGCACAATTCAATCCAAGAGGAACAGAAGTAAGTGTGATACTTGATTTAATGATTCATGATATCGACATTATACTGAGCATTGTAAAAAGCGATGTAAAAAACATCTATGCCAGCGGTGTGGGTGTAATGACAGAAACACCTGACATTGCCAACGTTCGTATCGAATTTGATAACGGCTGCGTTGCCAATCTTACCAGCAGCCGTATTTCTATGAAGAAGATGCGCAAGATCCGCCTGTTTCAAAAAGATTCCTATATCGGTATTGACTTCCTGAATAAAAAAACAGAAATCATTAAGCTGAAAGAGCCACAGGATGCTAATGTATTTGCATTTGATATTGAAACCCCTTCTGGTAAAAAAACAATTGCTATGGCAAATCCAATAGTACCTGAAGTGAATGCTATTAAGAGGGAACTGGAAGAATTTAAAGATGCTATTCTCAATAACACAAGAACTGTAGTGTCGGAAATGGATGGACTGATGGCGATGGAGGTGGCCCACCAGATATTAGAGAAGATTGGCAATAATGTTATTACTCATTAATGAAGTCCGGAAAACAAATATCCATTGCGTGGTATGTAGTGATAGATTTCATTACCGCATCGCTGGCATGGGCTTCTTTCTTTTTTATACGAAAATGGTTGCTGAAAGAAACAATTACAGACGGCAGCCAGTTTATGCTCAATAATAAATTCTGGTTGGGCATATTATTTATTCCACTTGGATGGCTGGCACTATATACACTCGTAGGAGCATACCGGGGGTTATACAAAAAATCAAGGTTGTTTGAATTTACCAGCACTTTTGTTTGCAGCCTGATTGGTTGTATTGTTCTTTTTTTTGTCTTCATTCTTGATGATGTGCAGACTAATTATTCCTACTATTACCTGGCCTTGCTGTGCCTGTTTGCCGTTCATTTCATATTTACGTTTTGGGGAAGATGGCTATTACTTAACAAAGTGAAACGCCAGCTGCTGACAGGAAAGGTTTACTTTAATACATTAATGGTGGGAAGCCAGGAAACCGCTATCCGCATTTATAAAGAAACAGAAAAAAACCTGCATGACGGTGGTTACCGCTATGCAGGATTTGCTACTCCTGACCTGCCTGCCGGCAGGCAAGGTAGTAACGGGAAAGAGAGCATTAACAAACTTATTCCCAAACTTGGTGTGGTAAATAACCTTGAAAATATTATCGAAGCAAATGGTATCCGTTTAGTAGTACTGGCCCTCGAAAAATCGGAGCAATCATTACTGGAAAACATCATCAACCGCCTTAGTGAAAAAGATGTAGAAATAAAAATTCAACCGAACACATTAGATATTCTTTCCGGTTCGGTAAAGACGAGTAATGTAATGGGTGCTGCATTAATTGATCTGCAAACCGGATTGATGCCTGAATGGCAGCAAAATATTAAACGGTTAATAGATGTGTTCGTTTCCTTATTTGGATCTTTGCTGCTATTACCATTGATGTTGTATGCAGCTTTGAGAGTAAAGTTTTCTTCCAAAGGATCTATATTTTTTTCGCAGGAAAGAATTGGTTATAAAGGCAAGCCTTTCAGGATGTATAAATTCCGATCCATGATAAGTGAAGCAGAAAAGGGAGGACCGGCCTTATCGTCTGACAACGACCCCCGCATTACCAAATGGGGTAAAACGATGCGTAAGTGGCGCATTGATGAACTGCCGCAGCTTTGGAATATTCTTATTAGTGAAATGAGCCTTGTAGGCCCCCGGCCTGAACGGCGTTTCTATATTGACCAGATTATTTCCCGCAACCCGTATTATAAATATTTGCTGAAAGTGAAACCAGGACTTACCAGTTGGGGTATGGTACAGTTTGGCTATGCAGAAAATGTAGATGAAATGCTGGAGCGAAGCAAATTTGACCTGCTTTATATTGAGAATATTTCACTTGCCCTTGATTTCAAGATTATGATTCATACACTTCGGATAATATTTAAAGGAAAAGGCAAGTAAAGGATTTTAGATTTTTGTACCGATACTTCGGTGAAGTCATTACTTCGGGAGCAGATTTAGCTTTATTTTTGATAAAACTCTAACCTTTTGAGAAAATTCATTTTTTCCCTGCTTTTAGCTTTTGGCTTACAGCTCACAGCTTTCTCGCAATACTGGCAGCAACAAACTAACTACACCATTGACGTTTCCCTTAACGACAAGGAACATACGTTAGATGGCTTTGAAAAAATTGAATACACCAACAACTCACCCGATACATTGAAGTTCATCTGGTTTCATCTATGGCCCAATGCTTACAAGAATGACAAAACAGCCTTTACCGACCAGATGCTGGAAAATGGCAGCACCAAGTTTTATTTCTCTAGTAAAGAAGATAAAGGTTACATCAACCGGCTTGATTTTAAAGTAAATAA
>JAJAZO010000112.1 GCA_026785745.1 Chitinophagaceae bacterium
GCTCCTGGCTCTCTGCTTCTGTAACCGGTCATGCAGCCGGTGGTTTCCTCATTTGGAAACTCGGTATCACCGGCACACTCATCATTGTTTGTTCTTTACTCGTTGTGGCGTTCTTTTTAATAACTCTACTTAAGCCCAAGCCGCCGATGGCTCAAAACATAGAAAAGAAAACATGGGAAAGTGTAAAAGAAGGATTGCGGTTTGTTTTTAAAACAAAAGAAATACTCGCTGCTTTCTCCTTAGATATGTTTGCGGTATTGTTTGGTGGTGCGGCGGCTATGGTACCTGTATTTGCCAAAGACATTTTAAAGATTGGTCCGCAGGGTTTTGGCTGGCTAAATGCTGCCATAGACATTGGTGCTATTTTTAGCATAGTACTCCTTACTCTTTTTCCCATTAAAAAAGCACAAGGCAAAAAATTACTGATAGCTGTAGCAGGTTTTGGAATTTGTATTATTTGTTTCGCTTTATCAAAGTGGTTTGTACTTTCTTTTGCAGCACTGATGATTGCCGGTATGCTGGATGGCATCAGTGTGGTAGTAAGAGGAACAGTGATGCAACTAAAAACACCGGACCACATGCGGGGCCGTGTCAGCAGTGTAGGTTCTATGTTCATCAACTCCAGCAATGAACTCGGCCAGTTTGAAAGCGGTGTAGCGGCAAGGCTGATGGGTGTTGTGCCTTCTGTTATTTTTGGTGGCTGTATGACATTGGTAGTAGTAATTATTGCCTGGGTCAAAGCCCCTACGTTGCGGAAGTTTGAGTATTAAAAAGCCTTACGATACCTCACCCCAACATGATTCGTTTATATCGAAGACGCTACACCCCTCTCCTCAAGGAGAGGAAATCGGGGTTTACAATATCCGGAGTAGTCGAGGGTTGAGGTATTAAAAAATTGTAACTTTAATACGTAAAGATTATCTCACAACTTTAAACTTTCTTCATGAACCGCCGCTCCTTTCTTCAAAACACTGCACTTACTTTTGGTGTACTATCATTAGCCAATCAAAACTTATTAAGCGGTTTATTCGAAGACCCCTGGAAAATAAAAATGCTGACAGATAACCTTGGTATTTTTATAGAACGAGGTGGAACAATCGGGTTCTTACTTTCCAAAAGTGTTATTTTATTAGTGGACTCACAATTTCCTTAACATAGCAAACACCTCATGTATGAACTGAAAAAAAGAAGCCTCTCTGCCGGACAGCCAGGCGAAGCAGTATTTCAATTGCTAATTAACACCCATCATCATGGCGACCATACAGCAGGAAATATTTCATTTAAAGGAATTGTGGCCAATGTGCTGGCGCATGAAAATTCATTAATCAACCAAATTGCTGCTGCACAAAAAAATAAATCAGAAGACAAACAACTCTATCCTGACCTTACTTATAATTATACCTGGGGACGCAACATTGATAAAGAAAAAATCCGCATGCATTATTTTGGTGCTGCCCATACCAACGGCGATAGCTTTGTACATTTTGAAAATGCTAACATTGTTCATTGCGGCGATTTGGTATTTAACCGCCGCCATCCTTTTGTGGATCGCCCCGGCGGAGCCAATATGAAAAACTGGATAGATGTATTAAATATAGGCATTAATAAATTTGACAGCAATACCACTTATATATTTGGCCATGCCGGTACAGGTTATGAAGTTACCGGCAAAGCAGATGATCTTCGGGCCTTTCAGGATTATCTGGGCAATGTGCTGAAATTTACAGAAGGTGAAATAAAAGCCGGTAAAACAAAAGAGGAAGTATTAAAAACCACCCTTATACCCGGTAGTGAAGAATGGAAAACCGATGGCATACTGCGGCCGCTGGAAGCTGCGTATGATGAGCTGACAAGTAAGTAATCAGTATGAAAATTTTTATTATCATTATAGCAGCGGTAATTATCTACGGGCTAATCATCTCTTCCACCAGCAAAAAGAAAAACGAAAACAATAATGCCTGAACTACTGGCAGTGATAGAAGTGGTGCTGATGATAGTCATCACCACCACAATGACTCAGCTGATACAAATAGCTGAGATAGTAGTGGAGACGGCGGTGGTGAATAAATAATTTTCTATCGCAAAATAATGTTCTTGTAGAGTGGATTGTCCAAATAACATCTTGCTAATTTTCAATAGCTTTTAGCATCCCTTCCTTCTCTTTGATAGTATCAGGTATTTCTATCGGGAAGCCTCTGTGTCACCCATTCAATCATTTCTTTTATCTGCGCAGGAAAAAACCACTGCATTTCTTTATCTTTTTTAAACCAGGTCATTTGCCGCTTGGCATATTGTCTTGTATGGATTTTAATTTGCTCAACCGCTTTTTCCATTGAAATCTTTTCATCCAGATAATCAAACAGTTCAGTATACCCAACCGTTTGCAAAGCATTCAGGTGTTGGAAAGGGATTAATTGTTTCACTTCATCAAGCAGCCCGGCCTCCATCATTTTATCCACCCTTGCATTGATATTGCGGTGCAGTTCATCTTTGGGCAACTCTAATCCGATCTTTATGATATTAAAATCCCTTATTGCTTTTTTCCCTTTGCGAAACGAAAGAACAGATTGCCCGGTGCTGAGTACCACTTCCAATGCCCGCATCATCCGTTGCGGATTTTGCATTTCTCCTGTTGTATAAAATTCAATATCCTTTTCCTGCAATTGCTCTTGCAGCCAGCTTATTCCTTTTTCGTTATACGATTGTATTACCTGTTGCCGGATAGTCGGGTCAATCTCCGGTATCATATCTAACCCTTCACAAAATGCTTTGATATAAAGCCCGGTGCCGCCAACCATAATCACAATATCATGCTGCTGAAATAAATTGTTTGCGATCTTAAGTGCATAATGTTCAAAAGTCACCGCTGTTAGTTCGTTCTGAACAGACCCGATAGCAATCGGATGAATAGCAATAAAATGATGCGGTACTTGTTGCAACTCTTCCGGCGATGGCCTTGCCACACCAATAGTAAGTTCTGTAAAACATTGGCGGCTATCGGCAGAAATGATTTGTGTTTGAAAATGCTTTGCCAGTTGTATAGCCACCGCCGTTTTGCCAACCGCCGTCGGGCCTGCAATGATGA
>JAJAZO010000113.1 GCA_026785745.1 Chitinophagaceae bacterium
ATTTATTAACTGACCCCGGTGGTAAGTACCATGATTAAAAACATGAAGCAACATTTGCCAGGTAGGTTGCTTAAATTGTTCTCCTTGAAAAGTTTGATATTGAAACACATGTTCAATAGATAAATCTGAAGAAGCAACAATCCATTCTTCCCATTGCTTTGATTGCTGTAATAAGGTATCCGATAAGTCCTTCATCGTTCCGGAAAAATTTTCACTGGGAACTACAATCCGTTCGCTTAGTTTCATTCTTTGCCACCAGATATTTTCTGCATCTAGCATATGCAGCACCGTTTTATACAGGCTACTGAAACTGCTGGGTATCCCGGCAATTTGCTTTTCTTCCGGTAAGGCAAGGATATTATCAAAAATCCGTCGGCTTGCCCAAATATTATATGCCGCATACTGTTTTAGCAATTCTTTCATTTTCATTTAGCTTTGATGGTGGATGAATAACGACCAATCAAAATTCGAGATTCATCAGTTAATATGGATAAAAGTTTTCCACTAACTGGATGGGGTTCACTAGCTGTACATGGCGGACATAAGCAGGACCCCAATTATGCTCACCTCGTTCCCATTTATGCAAGTAGTACCTATGTATTTGACGATGCCGAACAAGGCATGCGCCGTTTCAGTGGACAAGAAGAGGGTTATATATACAGTCGCTGGGGAAACCCGACGATGACAGAGGCCGAAGAAAAAATCGCTGCTTTAGAAACATTTGGATTAAACATTGAAGTTAAAGGCATACTTCACGCATCGGGCATGGCGGCTATTTCTTCCTTGATGCTGGGTACTTTAAAACCGGGTGATAAAATCATCACTCATTTTTCATTGTATGGTGGCACCGAAGAACTGGTAAGTAAAATATTACCTGCATTTGGTATCACCGCCATCATCGCCGACCTGAGAGATTTTCAAAAAGCAGCAGACCTCATCAAAGCTGATAAAGCTATTAAGATGATGTACCTGGAAACACCTGCTAATCCTACTATCCAATGCGTAGATTTAGAAGAACTATGTAAACTGGCAAAACAAAATAATATTACTGTTGCCTGCGATAACACATTCGCCACTCCTTATTTGCAACAGCCTTTTCAATACGGGGCCGATTTTGTTGTTCACTCCACTACAAAATTCCTGAACGGGCATGGTACAGCTATCGGTGGAATTTTATTAGGCCGGGATGTGGAATTTATGAAAACAAAAATGACGAAAGTTCACCGCATATTGGGTGGCAACTCCAATGCTTTTGATGCTTTTTTATTAATACAGGGAATGAAAACATTGGAAGTAAGAATGGAACGTCATTGTCATAATGCAATGGAAGTTGCTAATTATTTAGAAAATCATAATGCTGTTGCCAAAGTAAATTACACGGGGTTGTCAAGTCATCCCGATCATTACACTGCCATGAAACAAATGCGGCATCCCGGAGCTATGCTCAGCTTTGAATTGAAGGGTGGTTTGCAGGCCGGTATTGATTTTATGAATAAACTAAAAATGTGTGTGAGAACCGTTTCGCTTGGCACATGCGATACGCTGCTCTCTCATCCTGCTTCCATGACACATTACAGTGTACCCAAAGAAGAAAAAGAAAAGTATGGAATTACGGATGGGTTGATAAGAATGAATGTGGGTATTGAAAACTTGCCCGATATTCTGGCCGATCTGGAACAGGCGTTGAAATAATTTTTAAAACTGTCTTTTCAAAGTTTATCTAACCTAATTTTAAAAACCCGTCTCACCACGACGGGTTTTTAAATCCATAAAATTTTACACATGAAAATTTTTGTGACAATTCTGCTGGCAACTTTAAGTTTTACTGTTTTCGGACAGAAAAAAAATATCCCGCCTGTAAATCCTCTTGCAGGTATTGATACAACACTGGAAAGAATATTGAAGGAAAGAAAAGTAGCCGGATTTGCAGTTGCTATAGTTGAAAAAAATAAAATCATTTATGCAAAAGGTTTTGGCTACCGTGACTATGAAAAAAAACTACCGGTAACACCCAACACTTTATTTGCCATTGGTTCCTGTACCAAAGCATTTACATCCATGCTTATTGGCTTGCTAAATAAAGAAGCCAAATTAGACTACGATAAACCAGTAAAGGATTATTTGCCTGATTTTAAATTTTTTACTACAGAAATGAATAATCAGATTACCGTAAGAGATATTATGTGCCATCGTACCGGTTTGCCACGACATGATTATTCCTGGTATCTTTTTAATACAGCCTCAAGAGATACCCTGCTGCAGCGCATACAGTACATGGAACCAACAGCACCAATCCGGCAAACATGGCAATACAACAATTTCATGTTTTTACTACAAGGAATGATTGCAGAAAAAATAAGTAGGAAAAGCTGGGAACAAAATATTAAAGAAAAGATTTTTACCCCCCTTGGTATGACATCCTCCAATCTAAGTATAAAAGAACTGGAGAAAAGTAAAGAGCCTTCGTTGGGTTATGATTTATACAAAGACAGTATTATCAAAAAAACAGATTATTATAATATTAATGCTATGTCTCCTGCCGGTAGCATTAATAGTAGTGTGAATGAAATGGCAAACTGGGCTATGGCATGGATTAATGGTGGAAAATTGAATGGCAAGGAAATATTTCCTGCAACTTATATGAAAGAAGCAATGAGTTCGCAAATGATCATCGGCGGGGCCCTGCCTGATAAAGAAAAACCGGATATTCATTTCTCCAACTATGGTTTTGGATGGTTCCTTGCTTCTTATCGGGGCCATTACAGAGTAGAGCATGGCGGTAATATAGATGGCTTTTCTGCCAGCACCTGCTTCTTTCCGTCTGATAGTATTGCCATCATTGTTCTTACCAACCAGAATGGCTCAGCAGTGCCTTCTATTGTCAGAAATACAATTGCCGACCGGATGCTAAAAGAAAAACCTATTGACTGGCTGGCCGATAGAAATGCAGCTGATGCCAAAGCAAAAATTGCTGCCAAAGAAGCAGAAGGAAAAGTTGAAAGCAACAAGAAAAAGGTAACTCATCCTTCGCATAAGTTAAATGACTATGAAGGTTTATTCAGCCATCCGGGATATGGAACGATGGCAATTGAAGCAAATAAAGATTCCTTATTTATGCTTACACCCAATGGTAAAGCCTGGCTACGGCATTACCACTACGATGTTTTTGAAATTTTTGGCGTGAGGGAAAACGAAGGAATAGATACTACAGAAAAAAGTTCTCCGAAAATTCTGTTTGCGATAAATGAAGCAGGTGATATTAATGCCACATCTATTGAGCTTCAACCGGGATTAAAACCTATTGAGTTTGTCCGCAAACCGAAATCTAAGGAAATGACAAAAGAAGAATTAAAAAAATATGAAGGTGATTTTGAATTGAGTCCTGATGCAGTTGCTAAATTCTATATAAAAGGTGAAAAAACATTGTATGCCTTTATAGAAGGTCAGCCGGAGTATGAACTGATAGCAACCGATAAAAATAAATTTGTATTAAAAACCCTTTCAGGATATAGTGTGCTATTTGAAGAAAATGAAAAAGGCGAAATTATTTCTGCCAGTTTTATTCAACCCAATGGAACGTTTAAAGCCAATAAAAAGAAATGATTATGAAAAAAATAGTTGCTTTCTTTATTGTCCTATTCATTATTTCCTGCAAAGCAAAAAATGAATATGATACAATCATCCGCAACGGTCTGATTTATGATGGTACTGGTGGGGAACCTTTTATTGCAGACATTGGTATTAATCAGGATACGATAGCCTTTATTGGTAATTTATCCAACACTTCTGCAAAAAATGAAGTTGATGCCAAAGGGAATGCCGTTGCACCCGGGTTTATTGACACACATAGTCATCATGCCGGAAATCCATTTAGTCACCGTGATTTTTTAGCTGCCCTAAGCCAGGGTATCACAACAATTATTATTGGCCAGGATGGGGGCTCTAATTTTCCGCTTTCAGGTTTTTTTCAAAAGCTTACTGACACTTCAGTTGCAATAAACATTGCTTCCTACAGTGGGCATAATACGTTGCGGGATTCGGTTATGGGAAAATACTTTAAACGATTGGCAACACAAGCAGAAATTGAAAAGATGAAAACGATGCTGCAACAGGACATGAAAGCTGGCGCATTGGGGCTTTCAACAGGACTTGAGTATGACCCCGGGATTTATTCAAATAATAATGAAGTATTGCAACTGGCAAAAGAAGTAAACGCATTTGGCGGACGTTATATCAGTCATATTCGCAGCGAGGATCGTTATTTCTGGAAAGCTGTAGATGAAATAATTACTATTGGGAAAGAAGCAAAGATACCTGTACAAATCAGTCATATTAAGCTAGCCATGCATAATTTATGGGGCAAAGCTGACAGTTTACTTACGCTGTTGGATAATGCCCGGAAAAATGGAATAGAAATAACAAGTGATATTTATCCGTATGCTTTCTGGCATTCTACCATCAAAGTTTTATTCCCGGACAGAAATTTTACGGATGAAAAAGAGGCAGAAATAATTCTGCGTGAAATCACATTACCGGAAGACATCATCCTGAGTGCTTATGAAGTTCATCCTGAATATCAAGGTAAAAGCCTTACAGCCATTGCAAAGTTGGAAAACAAAACACCTGCCCGGATGCTGGTCGAATTGATTGCAAGAATAGATGATTGGGAGAAAAAAAACAACCGTGAATGCGATGAAGGAATCATGGCCACTTCCATGAATGAAGATGATATAATAAAATTAATGCGATGGCCTCAGGCAAATATTTGTTCGGATGGTTCCTCATCCGGCACCCATCCAAGAGGGTTTGGAGCATTTACAAGAGTGCTGGGTAAGTATGTACGAAATGAAAAAACAATGACACTTGCAGAAGCAATATATAAAATGACAGGCTTAGCCTCTGCACATATGGGAATGAAAAAAAGAGGCTTGATTCAAACAGGTTATTTTGCAGACATTGCTATTTTTAAACCGGAAACAGTGGAAGATAAAGCTACTGTTGCCGAACCTAATAAACTTTCCAAAGGCATTGAACATGTTTTTGTAAACGGTACTTTGGTTTATCAAAACAAAAAAACAACAGGACTTTATCCTGGCAAAATAATTAAACGTCAATAAAAATTCTCCTTATGCGTATTACATTTCTCATTGCACTGACAGCAATATTTATTTCCTGTAATTCTAAAAAAGAAGAATACGACATCATCATCCGCAATGCAATGATTTACGATGGCAATGGTGGCGATCCATTCAAAGGAGATATCGGTATTAAAAATGATTCCATTGCTTTCATTGGCGATTTATCAAAAGCTTCTGCAAAAAATGAAACAGATGCAAAAGGCAATGCTGTAGCTCCGGGTTTTATTAATATGCTCAGCTGGGCTACTGAATCTTTGATTGAAGATGGAAGATCACAAAGTGATATCCGGCAGGGTGTAACACTGGAAATAATGGGTGAAGGCTGGAGCATGGGACCATTGAATGAAAAATTAAAGAAACAACAACAGGAATCACAAGGTGATATCAAATACAAAATTGAATGGAATACATTGGGTGAGTACCTGAATTTTCTGGAGAAAAAAGGTGTTAGTTGTAATGTGGCTTCTTTTATTGGAGCCACCACAGTACGAATGAATGTAATTGGTGAAGATAACCGTGACCCTACTCCTGCTGAAATGGACAGTATGAAACTATTAGTAAAGCAGGCGATGGAAGAAGGGGCAATGGGTGTAGGCACTTCACTTATTTATCCTCCTGCATTTTTTGCCAAAACAAATGAACTGGTTGAATTATGTAAAGTAGCATCCTCCTATGGTGGCTCATATATCAGTCATATGCGCAGCGAAGGCAACAAATTGCATGAAGCAGTGGAAGAATTAATAACCATCGCAAAAGAAGCAAATATCCATGCAGAGATTTACCACCTGAAAGCAGCCGGTAAAGAGAATTGGGGTAAAATGGATAGTGTGATAAAAAGAGTGGAAAGAGCAAGAGCAGAAGGATTGAATATAACAGCCGATATGTACACTTATATAGCAGGTGGTACAGGACTTACTGCTACCATGCCCCCAACATTGCAGGATGGAGGATTTGGTAAGTTGAGGGAAAGGTTACAGAATCCTGTATTACGTCAGCAGGTAAAAAAAGAAATGAACTTCAGAACAGATAAATGGGAAAATTTCTTTTATGCAGCAGGCACACCCGAAAATATTTTAGTAGTAGGATTTAAACAAGACAGTTTAAAAAAATATACCGGAAAAACGTTGGGCCAGATAGCAAAGATATTTGGCAAATCACCTGAAGAAACTGCCATGGATTTGATCATTAAAGACAGTACCCGTGTAGAGTGTATTTATTTTTTAATGGATGAAAACAATGTAAAAAAACAAATGGCAATTCCCTGGCTGAGCTTTGGAAGTGATGAAGGCTCTTATACGAATGAAGGTGTATTTTTGAAATCTAATGCACATCCGAGGGCTTATGGAAATGTAGCAAGATTATTGGGAAAATATGTGAGGGAAGAAAAAGTGATAGCTCTTCAGGAAGCCATCCGCAAACTTTCAAAACTACCAGCTACCAACTTAAAAATTTCGAAGCGGGGAGAATTGAAAACGGGCAACTTTGCAGACATAGTAATATTTGATCCTGCTAAAATAAAAGACAATGCCACTTTTGAAAAACCACATCAGTATGCTGAAGGAATGATTCATGTTTTTGTAAATGGTGTGCAGGTATTGAAAGATGGCGAACATACTGGTGCAAAGCCGGGCAAATTTGTGAAAGGACCGGGTTGGAAGAAATAATTAGTAATTGATAATTAAGAATTAATAATGGCAATAACGATTCGAAGAGCTACCAAAGAAGATTGTCCAAGGTTATTGGAATTAATTACTGAACTGGCTATTTATGAAAAAGCACCAGATGATGTGACAGTAACTTTAGACCATTTTATTGATAGTGGGTTTGGTGAAAAACCAGTATGGTGGTCATTCGTTGCCACTTCACCCTTTCCCCAAGGAGAGGGCCGGGGTGAGGCTATCTTCGGATTTGCCTTATACTACATCCGCTACTCTACCTGGAAAGGGCAAGCCATGTACTTGGAAGATATAATTGTAACAGAAGCTATGCGAGGCCAAAAAATTGGTAAGCTCCTTTTTGAAAGATTAATTGAAGAAGCGAAAGAAAAGAAATTTAACCGCATCATCTGGCAGGTGCTTGACTGGAATGAACCGGCGATAAATTTTTATAAGAAATATAATGCTGAATTTGATGCCGGATGGTTGAATTGCTCTATCAATATATAGGAATTAACTCACGCCTTCCACCTGCATTTCTTTATTAATCTTCATCACTAATCCCTGCAATACTTTGCCGGGACCAGCTTCTGTAAACCTTGAAGCACCGTCTGCAATCATTGCTTGCACACTCTGCGTCCAGCGAACAGGCCCAGTCAGCTGGTCAATAAGGTTCTGCTTGATTTCTTCTTTATCCATTACTGCCTTTGCTGCTACATTTTGGTAAACAGCACAGGTAGGATTATGAAATTGAGTTGATTCAATGGCCGCCTGCAATTCTTTTTTTGCCGGCAACATCAACGGAGAGTGAAATGCTCCGCCTACAGGCAACACCAGGGCTCTTTTAGCTCCGGCGGCTTTCATTCTTTCGCAGGCAATATCAATTCCTTTTAAAGAACCACTGATAACTAATTGCCCGGGGCAATTATAATTAGCCGGCACCACTACTTCACCGGTTTCATTTTGAATTTCGGTACAAATAGCTTCTACTTTTTCATCAGCAAGATTTAATACCGCCGCCATGGTAGAAGGGTTCATTTCACAAGCTTTTTGCATAGCAGTAGCCCGAACGGAAACTAATTGCAGCGCATCTTCAAAACTTATTGTGCCATTGGCTACGAGTGCAGAAAACTCGCCAACAGAATGACCCGCCACCATATCAGGTGATACGTTCTCGATACTTTTATACGCCATGATGGAATGCAAAAAAACAGCTGGTTGTGTTACGTTTGTTTGTTTGAGGTCGGCTTCAGTGCCGCTTAGCATTATCTCAGAAATACGAAACCCAAGCAAATCGTTTGCCTGTTCAAATAATCTTTTGGCAAAGGCACTGTTCTCATAGTGCTCCTTTCCCATTCCCGGAAATTGTGAACCTTGCCCCGGAAAAATAAATGCATGTTTCATAGATTGATTTTTATCCTATGGCTGACAAAAAAAGAGTTTGATTGAATATCCAATCAAACTCTTTTTGCAATTGCAAATATAACTATTAATGTAAATCTGAACTGATTAGTTTCAGGAACTCACTCCGGCTGGAATTCTTCTGAAACTCCCCGTCAAAAGCTGAAGTGGTAGTGGAGGAATTTTGTTTTTGCACACCCCGCATCATCATACATAAGTGCTGGGCTTCTATTACTACAGCCACCCCCAGTGGGTTCAATGTTTCTTTAATGGCATTCATGATTTCTATAGTAAGCCGCTCCTGTACCTGTAGCCTTCTTCCATAAACATCCACTACCCTGGCTATTTTACTCAGGCCAGTTATCCAGCCATTGGGAATGTAAGCGATATGTGCTTTACCGAAGAACGGAAGCATGTGATGTTCACACATACTATACACTTCTATATCTTTTACCACTATCATTTCGCTTACCGGCTCATGAAATTTTGCTGAATTAATAATAGCATGTGCATCCAACTGATAGCCTTGTGTAAGGTATTGCATGGCTTTTGCCAGCCGTTCAGGGGTTTTCTCCAAACCTTCTCTATCAGCATTTTCTCCTAATAGGTTCAAAACATCTTTGTAATTACTCATCAGGCCGGAGGTCACACTTTCATCGTACTGTTCTATTTTTTTATATGCCATATACTGGTTTCTGTTAATTGTTACTGACTATCCAACGGGGTATTCAACAAAATTTCTTGGTGTTTCATACAGTCTTACCTGCATATCTAATTTTTTATCAAGGTGTGGCCGGAGTAATTTATAAATTATGATTGCAATATTTTCCGCCGTAGGGTTCAGGTTTTTAAATTCTTCTGTATCGAGGTTCAGGTTTTTGTGATCAAACCGGGAATGGATTTCTCTTTTCACCAAATCACCCAACTCTTTCATGTCCATTACATACCCGGTATTTTTATCTGGCTTACCAACTACTTTAATTTCCAGTTCATAATTATGACCATGATAATGAGGCAAAGCACATTTGCCAAAAACCTTTTCATTGGTAGCATCATCCCAATCGGGATTAAACAGCCGGTGGGCAGCATTAAAATGCTCTCTCCTGAAAACAGCTACTTTCTTACTCATGCTATTAGATTATTAAAACCGAATATAGTAACGGCCCAAGCCATAAAAGGTTGGGTGAACAAGCAAATTATTCTCCAAAATACTCCACATAAATCCGTGGTGTTTCATACAACTTGATGCAATGCAGTTGTACCCCTTCAGGCAGATGTTGTACCAGTTCGTTCCAGATGGCAATGGCCAGGTTTTCGGTACTGCACATTTTTCCTTTCATCATTTCCACATCCACATTGAGGTTGCGATGGTCAATCCTTTCAATGATGTTGTCTTTGATAATATTACTCAATTGCTTTACATCAAATACAAACCCTGTATCAGGACTTGGTGTTCCTTTTACGGTAACAAGCAGTTCATAGTTATGCCCATGCCAGTTTTCGTTGGCGCATTTTCCAAAAACTTCCTCGTTTTTTTCGTAGCTCCAGGCCGGGTTGTAGAGTTTGTGGGCGGCGTTGAAGTGTTCAAACCTTGTTAAGTAAACCATGCTTTACTTTTTTTAGTTCCTTCTCAGCAGATTGGGCGGAAGGAGTTGTGAATTCTGTCATTAGCCCAACGTCGCCAATTTATTCGCCAAAGTTTTAACGGCGGCGAAAGCTATGCCGGGCAAGCAGGCGGCAAAGGTAAGAGAAATCAGAGTTGCCGAAAAAACTTACCTTGCGTTTCTAAAACTTTGCATATGAGAATCAAAAACCTTCTGCTCCTGACAATACTGTTCAGTATTAGTTCTTTTTCATGGAGCCAATTTACAATGATGAAAGTAGAAGGCCTTAAACAGGGGAAATTCAAAAGCGAAAGTACCAAAGCAGGCTCTACAGATAAAACAGAAGTACTTGGATATGCAATGGAAATTAAAAGTCCAAGGGATGTTGCTTCCGGACAGGCAACAGGAAAGAGGCAACATATCCCG
>JAJAZO010000114.1 GCA_026785745.1 Chitinophagaceae bacterium
AAACCTTCTGGAAAAAGAGAGGAGAACTTCTTTGAACTGGTTTTTGAAGTGGCGAGGCAAATACCAAAAGGAAGAGTTACTTCATACGGAGCTATTGCCGCTTGTCTGGGTACAAAATCATCGGCCCGCATGGTTGGCTGGGCTATGAACGGTGCCCACAGGGTAAAACCAAAAGTTCCTGCACACAGAGTTGTAAATCGTCTTGGTATTCTTTCCGGCAAACATCATTTTTCTCCCTCAGGCATGATGGAAATATTATTGAAAAAAGAAGGCATTAAAGTAAATAATGACCAGATAGTTGATTTTAAAAAGCATTTTTGGGACCCGGTGGCAGAATTAGGATTTTAACTACTGTGGCACAATTCATTCATACCATGCTTTAAGGCTGGTTTTCCTTATAAAACGGCATGGTTTTTAAGTAAAGGGTAGCAGGATGGCAAAATGCTGTTCCATAACCACTTTTGTATGATTCAAGCTACTAAGTCAATATTGTCAAAAATTTCCCCAATTAAAAAACATGAAAGAAAAGTAATTATAGTAATTGGTTTTTCATGGACTGTAGTTGATTCGCTTCTTTTATTATGGCGAAAAGCCTCCGGAGTATTACCAGAAAAATATTACAGCCCCAATCTCAATTTTTTGAAAGAAGCATTGGTAAGGGAATTAAACGTCTTTCTAATCAGCCTTCTCATCGGATATTTCCTGGTAACTGTATTAAAGAATTACTTACCAGACTCCTCTCTTTGGTTCAATCTTTTTATAAAAACATTATTACTGTTGCTGGTTGCGGTTGTTATGACGTTCTTTATTTATGTAACTTATGAATGGCTGATAGCGGGGCATAGTTTAGCATATTCACTCAAAAAGTTTTTTTATAATTTATTCAATCAACGTTTATTACTTCAAAAAATGCCGCAATGGGTTGTATTATTTATTCTTACCCTGCTTGCTATGGAGATTAACGAGAAATACTCAAGAGGAGTATTCTTCAATATTATGATTGGCAAATACCTTCAACCGCAGGAGGAAAGAAGGATTATCATGTTTCTCGATTTAAAAGATTCGACCCCTATAGCTGAAAAGTTGGGGCACAAAGAGTATTTTAAATTTATTAGAGATTTTATTTATTGTATTTCATCTGGCTTTTTGGAAAACGAAGGAAGGATATACCAGTATGTAGGTGATGAGGTAGTTATTTGGTGGCCCGAATCAAAAGCCAATGCCCGGAATGCAATATCTGCCCTGCTAAGTACCCGCAAAGAAATAAATAAGAACTTTAACCGCTTTAAACGCAAATATGATACCCTGCCCGAATACAAAGTGGGCATTCACACCGGCAATGTAATGGTAGGCCAGGTTGGAATTATTAAAAAAGATCTTGTCATGAGTGGCGATGCGATAAATACGGCTGCAAGAATAAGAAGTGCCTGTACCGACCTGAATCAAAAATTTCTTATCTCAAAGGATTTGAATGACCTGCTGGATCTGAAAGAATGGCAATGCGAATCCCTTGGTCTAATTGATATGAAAGGGAAAAACGAGGGTATTGAATTATTTGCATTAAAAATTTAAACTATAAGCACTTTACCTTAATTAAAAAGGGAGCTTTTTGGCTCCCTTTGCTTATATAGAAGAATACAGGTTTAAGCATAGTGTTTGTTATCGTCAAAGCTGAAATGATCATAACCGTTACTCTCTGAAAAGAAAGTGGAAATGCTCTGCCGGCATTTTTGCAGCAGGGTTTGCACTACCTGGTGTTGTTTTTTATAATAATTTGCTTTCAATATGCGTACACATAAAACCAGTTTACCTTTATTATGTTCCTCTTTTAATACCAGTGGAAGCTGGCTGGTTTCTTCCGGGTCTGATACTATCCTTGCCAGGCCATAGGTGTTTAAGAAAAAAGGAATGCCTTTTTTGTAATAATTTAATGTTACATAAAAGCTCCTGTCGAACTCGTTTACAAATTGCACCGGTTTGCTTATTGCTATCCATAAACATCCTATCTCATCTACATGAAGTGTTTGTACTACTTCCGAGGGAAGTTTTAAAACGCTGTCAGTATGATAATTGAGGATGGCTGTTTGCAGCTCCTGAATTTTACCGGTAATAAAACAATGCTGGCCTTGGGTATTCATAAAAAAAATTTAGGTGATTATCCTCGATGAAGTATAGAATGAAATTTCTGTACCAGAAAAAATACTGGCTAAAATTGATAAAGTTGTAGAATAAAATCCCCGGCAAATACCCCCTTAAAGTAAAGCATCGGGGTAAGTATCATATTCTATCACTCCTCCCGTTAGTATTAATAGACCTCTTTCATAGTTCAACAGGTGTTGGCTAATAAATTTTTTTAGCCACGGATGCCCTGATAATTTTCAAAAACTGATTCTTAAAGTAAGGCATTTGTAGCTTCGTAAAATATTTATGAAAGAAGTCTGATAAACAAAAGAGCACCATTTTCATGATGCCCTTTTTACCAAAAACCAAACTGCTATTATGAGAAAACGATTATGCTGCCACCAGGTTTATTAATTTTTTCATAGAGTCCAATGCTTCCTGAAGACTTCTTTTTTGTTCCGCAATAAGCTTATCAGTATCTGTATCCATTTCTGCATCTGTTTGCAATAAATCCTATATGCTTTTTATGAAGCTTGTTCACCAAACTCACAGGATTCAAAAATATATTTCATGTCTGAAGCGGTAAATAAATTTTTAATACCCATACATACTCTCTAGATTTTACCATCTACGGTAGTATCGTAGGCCGTGTCAATTCCAATGGAATAATTTTTTCATTTAACTCCTTCACATAAGTACGTCTATCTTCCGCCATTTTTAAAAAAACAAACTGTAAGTCCGAATCGGATGTTTTATTCTGATGGGCCGCTTTTTCATAGCCCGTTATCCTTTCATTATTAATCCTTACAAGGTCCTTCAATGCTTCATCAACTTATTTGTTATCCTTATTCTGATTTCTTTTATTGTTCAAAGAACCATGCCAGTATTTATTGAGCTGTTTTCGAAGCACCTGTGGAATAATATCCCCAAAAAATATTTCCCTGGTAAAAAAACACTCTTCAATCAGGCACCGGATACATTTGCTGGTTTATATTTATGTTTTTGGTATTGGTATTGCATTTAGTATTGTAAATTACTGCTAATGGGTTGGGTTATAATTGCTTCGATCGTGTATATTATTCTATTAATTGGAGTATGCATCCGTATCCTGTTTGAAACCCATAATACTAATAAAACATTAGCCTATCTGCTTTTCTGTCTTTTTATACCTGTGATAGGTATGGGGTTTTATTTGTTGTTCGGCATCAATTACTGGACGAAAAAAAGGTATAACAAAAAAATTACCGGAGATGAAAAGATGCTGCGGCAACTTAAAAAAGATATTAGAGATTATGATGGAGTAGCTGTTGCTGCGGATGAGTCTGTTGAGCAACATACCGAACTTGCTGCCATGCTGATAAAGGATATTGGTAGTCCTCTTACAAGAAATAATACCATTAAGCTATTGGTAAATGGTGAAAAAAAGTTTCCCGAACTGTTGAAGGCCCTGCGGGAAGCCTCACATCATATACACCTTGAGTATTACATTTACGAATATGATGAAATAGGTACGCAGATAATAGAGCTATTAATAGAGAAAGCAATGCAGGGAGTAAAGGTTCTTTTTTTATATGATGATTTTGGCAGCCCCTCTATTAAAAAGAAAACAGAGGAACGGCTGCGGAAGGCCGGAGCACAAGTACATCCTTTTCATAAAGTCCGTTTTTACCTGTTTGCCAACCGCATCAATTACCGCAATCACCGGAAAATTGTAGTGATAGACGGGCAAACTGCTTTCGTTGGCGGCATTAATGTGGCTGACAAATATATTAATAATGGAAAGAAGAGTTTGTATTGGCGTGACACTCATGTTCTGATAGATGGCCCTGCCGTTTACTATCTTCAATATCTTTTTATTAGCGACTGGAATTTTTGTTGTCCCCACACACTTAAGCCGGGAGATTTATATTTTCCCCCTGCCGCTGCCATAGCAACAGAACAGGATTGCTTTGTACAAATAACGGCGAGTGGTCCCGATTCAATTCAGCCTTCCGTGTTATATTCCATCCTTCAGGCTATTTACCTTGCTAAAAAAGAGATACTCATTGCAACTCCCTATTTTATTCCCGGCGATAGTATTATAGATGCACTGAGTGTGGCTGCATTGAGTGGCTTGTCAGTAAAATTATTAGTGCCTGGTATCAGTGATTCAAAGATTGTAAATGCAGCCTCTAAATCAAATTATAACGACCTGCTGAAAGCCGGTGTAGAAATATACCTTTACCAGAAAGGATTTATGCATGCTAAAACAATGGTTACGGATGGTATGTTTTCCATGATAGGAACGGCTAATATGGACAACCGGAGTTTTTTTCTAAACTTTGAAGTAAATGCGTTGATATACGACAAAAAAGTTGCCGGGCAAATGCGTAAACAGTTTTTTGAAGATATGGAAGATGCAAAAAAAATAGATAAAAAGGAATGGTTATCCCGGTCCCTGTACCGGCAACTGCCAGAAAAGCTGGCAAGGCTTTTTTCTCCTGTATTATAATATTAATTACCCCGGATACGATGAAGGAATGATTGAAACACTTCCTTATCCCATTTGGCAAATCTTCCTCTTTGCACCGCCAGGGTGTTATCCAGTTTCGGTTGCAGATAATAATAGAAGGCAAACCGTTCTTCCGGGTTTTGCCAGCCAATAATTTGCCCAAAGCGAAGATCATTGAACAGGATGGTATCGGCATTGTGTTCCAGTGTATAAAACTGCTGAGAAAAACGGATGAGTTTATTTACATCCTTATTATCCTTTACCAATAAAAGCAAGCTGTCATTTCGTGGAGAATAATGAAGCTGAATACTTTCTTGGCTGTCAAAAACAGATACATAGCCTGTATAGTATCCACTATCATTACCCGCTACCACAAACCAAAGCCAGTTTTGGAGAGGGGCTGGTGTAGTAAAAAACCGGGTATATGCCACTTGCTGACTATCCAATAATTTCTTTACCCGGTGGTTGATGTATATCTTATTACCTGTGCAATATAAAAGGTAAATAAACCCTGCAACAACGCCTGTCTTCCACCAAAATCTTCGCTCAATTTTTCTTTTAGGAAGAATGAGCAGCATCAGTAATGCAATGCCGGGTACAATTGAAAAAAACGGGTCGGCCACATACATGATATTAAACGATATGCGGTAATGACTGAATGGCTCAAACCAACCCACTCCGTAATTATTAAATGCATCCAAAAAAATGTGAACCAGGATTACAGTACCAAAAAATGACAGCCATCGTTTATATGATATATTATGCGGACGGTGCCACTTTTCTGCAAATAGAGCAAAGAGAGGAGAAACAAGAACAGCAAAGAGAAGGGAATGTGTAAATCCCCTGTGTGCAAGCAGGTGGTCGGCAGTATTCAGCCATAGAGAACTTATAAAATCAATATCAGGAATACTTTGAGCCAATATGCCCCAAAGCATTGCTTTTTTACCCACAGTGCGGCCTGCAAATGCCTCTCCCATACATGCTCCCAGTGCTATATGTGTGAGTGAGTCCAGTTTGGTTATTTACTTTGTCAGCTATTAAAAACAAGGGGCCCCCTATTTCTTTCTTGCACGGAAAAAAATCCACAATATAAGGCCAACAACAAGAAATATTAGTATAAAAGCCCACCACATACCGGCTTTAAAAATAGTTTGTATAGCGGAACAACCTGACAATATCGGAACCATTGAAAGCAATACCAGGTAAGAAAGGTTTTTATTCATGCTCTTGTTTTTTAAATGATGCCTCTACCCGTTTCAACAATAATGCCTGTAAAGCGGCACGAAATTTTTACTGCTTCTTTTAATTATTCACCAGTAAAAAAATTATATGAACTTACCTGAACTATTACAGCAGCATTTCAATTATCCTCCCTTAGTAAAAATTGATCCTAATACACAGGAGGTTACAGATAAAGACAAAGCCGTTGCTGGAGAATTTGGTCAGGCAGCTATTCCTGTAATCTTAGCCGGGCTTTATGAATTTACCCGGTCTGATGAAGGTGCAGATAACGTTATTAGTGGAGAAGTTTCCCCAAGTTGGGTAAAAACCATTTTTGGTGACCAAAGTCAGCAAATAATAAAAAGAGTGGCAGACTATGCTAATACAACTTACGATATCACGGAGAATAAATTAAATGATATAGCGGCTAAATCCGTAGAATTAATAAAAGAGGCAGCAGGTCCGGATCCAAAAAATATTGCAGTAAAGGAATTGATGGGTGGCCAGGTAAACAATATACTTCCTTATTTGCCCGCTGTTTTACAGGCGGGTGAGTTACTAAACGATACCACACTTGATGACAAAACCAATAAAATGGAAGGCCCTATCTCCAGCCTGATGCAGGCTATTGGTTCGGGTTTTTCAGGTTCTGATAAGGATGAAAAGCTGGTAAATTAATTTTTGCTGATAAAAGAAACCCTTTCTGCAATCACTTCTTTGTTTGTCGTAATGGATAAGGTGTTTATTTAAAAAGGTGTTTTCGTATTGTTTCAGTAAATACAGCGATATCAAATGGTTTTTCAATATATCCATCTGCTTTTATCTTTTTACATATTTCCCTAATATCTGCATTAGCTGAAAATAAGATAACGGGAACAGATTGAGTGGCCGGGTTTTCTTTCATCATCGTAATGGCTTTCTCACCGCCAATTTCGGGTATCCACAAATCCATTAAAATAATAGCTGGTTGTATAAGCCCAATATCATTTATCACATTTTCGCAGCGGAGCAGGGTTTCCACCCGGTATTGTTTTTTTTATAAAATTGCTTTGCACAAAAACAAAATCTCCGGATCATCGTCATATATTAAAACACATTTTTGGTCCCTGTCCACTAAAGGAGAAAAATCAACCTTATCTTCTTTTTTTGTCATCTTTATTTTTATAAAAAAATATTTATCTTCTCAAAATAACAGGGTTGGCAAACAATTTAAATAATGAAAAACGGTTTTTGTAAAACCAATGAAAAAAAAAAAATAAAGCAATGCACCCGGTAA
>JAJAZO010000115.1 GCA_026785745.1 Chitinophagaceae bacterium
AAACAAATGATTGGCGGGTGGGATTTTGACCAGAGCATGATAATAGCCTACAAGTTTGCACGGGGCATAATGAATGAATTGAGGGCCGACCCACTGATAATGGTACAGGGACAAGACAACATTACCAGTAAAGCATTAAAAGATGACCTGGCCGGAACGATGCGGGCCATACATAAACTTACGCCTACCAAAGAAGATGATTTTTCACTCAATGACATTAACGATTTCAGCGAAACGATCAGTTCTTTATTTTCCGGTGTAAACCTTGGCGGGTGGGCTATTGCTGCACTATCATTAATTGTTGGCATGTTTGGTGTTGCTAATATTATGTTCGTTTCTGTTAGAGAACGAACCAGCCAGATTGGTTTGAAAAAAGCCATAGGTGCTAAACGAAGGGTGATATTGGCAGAATTTCTGTTGGAGTCGGCCTTTCTTTGCATCATTGGCGGATTGGTTGGGTTAACTCTTGTTTTCGGACTTACACAAATCCTTTCAAAAGCACTGAACTTCCCGGTTTTCATTTCTACAGGCTATATGGCATTGGCAATTGTTATCTGCATTGTTGTTGGTATACTGGCAGGTTTTGTTCCTGCACTACAGGCTGCAAAGATGGACCCGGTGGAGGCGATACGAAGTAAATAGAACCGAAAAAACCTAAAGCGGCTTTGTACTCCGATTAAATAAAACTTCTTAAAGAATTACTTTTGCATGAATATGTCGAATGAAAACTTGTATACTAATGAATCTTGCGGCTCCTCCGCCGTCTTGCGGAGGCGGGACGGACTCACTATCCTCGCCATAGAATCTTCTTGTGATGAAACATCAGCTTCTGTTTGTGTTGATGGGAAAATTCTATCCAACTTTATCGCCAACCAAACCGTACATGAAAAATATGGTGGTGTGGTTCCTGAATTAGCATCAAGAGCACACATGCAGAATATTGTACCGGTGGTTGATACTGCTTTAAAAAATGCAGGCTATGAATTAAATGGCATTGATGCGATTGCATTTACCCAGGCACCGGGATTGATCGGGTCATTATTAGTTGGTGGAGAATTTGCCAAATCATTGGCTCTTGCATTGGATAAACCGCTAATTGCAGTGCATCATATGCAGGCACATGTACTTGCCAACCTGATTGATGATCCCAGGCCAAATTTTCCTTTTCTATGCTTAACGGTCAGTGGTGGCCATACGCAGATTGTTTTATGTGAATCGCCAACTACCATGAAAGTAATTGGTGAAACCATTGATGATGCCGCAGGTGAAGCATTTGATAAGTCTGCCAAATTGCTGGGACTCCCCTATCCCGGAGGGCCATTGGTTGATAAATATGCACAACAGGGTAATCCGGATCGTTTCAAATTTCCTGAGCCAAAAATTGCGGGATTGAATTTCAGCTTTAGTGGATTAAAAACTTCTATCCTTTATTTTTTGCAAAACGCCGGCACGAGTAATTTGTTTAAAGAAGAATTTATGGCCACAGAGGAAGAGAAACTATCATTTATTGAAAACAATCTCGCAGACATTTGTGCTTCTATTCAGCAACGTATTGTTACAATTCTTTTGAATAAAGTAAAGAAAGCTTCGCTTGAAACAGGGATTACTGATATTTGTCTTGCCGGCGGAGTTTCGGCCAACAGTGGGTTACGAAAAGATTTCGTGGAAATGGGAAAGAAAAATCACTGGAATACTTTTATCCCCGCTTTTCAATACTGCACTGATAATGCCGCCATGATTGCTATAACGGGTTATCATAAATATTTAGCCGGGCAATTTGCTGACTTAACAGTTAGCTCCACTGCAAGAGCAGAATGGTGAGAGAAGTTGTGAGTTATTAGTTACGAGTTTCGAGTTAATAACTACATATCAAAATTTCAATTTCAAAACCCGTAATTTTTCTTAATGGCTAATTCCTACTTTCAATTCAAACAATTTACTATTAACCAGGACAAATGTGCTATGAAAGTGACAACGGACAGTTGCCTGTTTGGGGCCTGGTGTAGCCGGGAGTTAAGAGTCGGAACTCAGGAGTCAGGAGATAGGAAAGTTCTTGATATTGGAACTGGCACGGGGTTACTGGCACTTATGTTAGCACAGGCAACTGAATCCGCTATTGATGCGGTTGAAATAGATAAAGATGCTTTTCAGCAGGCCACAGAAAATATAGCAGCTTCGCCCTGGGCAGCCAGGATAAAAGCTATACATGGAGATGTGAGAGAGTTACTCTTTCAAACGCAGTATGATATTATCATCAGCAATCCCCCTTTTTATGAAAAAGAATTAAAGGGTGATGATGCAAGAAAGAATATTGCTCATCATAATGATGGATTATTATTACCCGAACTTTTGGATATAATTAAAAAAAACTTAAAACCCGGGGGTGCCTTTTACCTTCTGTTGCCATATAAAAGTAACGAAGAAGTAAAAAAACTGCTTACCGAAAATGACCTGGCCATTCACCAATTGGTTTTTGTAAAGCAATCCGTTAACCATTATTATTTCCGCATCATGCTGGAAGGGAAATTAAAAGCAACCAAACAGGTTGAAACAAAAATTGATGAGATTTCAATTAAAGATAATGCAGGGCAGTACACACCTGCTTTTATCAGTTTGCTCAAAGATTACTATCTGCATCTGTAAACAAAATGCTGATGAAAATTCCTGACTCATTTTCCCTCTGAATAGTCCTTCAGATACTCAAAGTGTGTTGTAAGTTTACCATCTTTCGCCATGGTAGCCCTGTCAATAATGGCTGACCCATTACCGATCAGGTCTTCCAGCACATGTTTGATCAATTGTTCACCAAAATAACGGCTGGCATCTCTTGGCAGTTCATTTGGCAGGTTGCCCACTGCCATAATATCAATTGAATTGGATAAATACGGAGCAGTTTTTTCAAGAGTTGTTTTATCAATTCCATACACCGGGTCTTCAATCGTTTGGTCGCCTGCATTGATAGGCACCGAGCCATTCGCATCATCCGTTATATCAGCAATCGTTTGAATGATAAAATTCTCAGATTTTGCATCTTCCTTTTCAAACAACCGGGGAACATTTTTTTCCCAATACACACCATTCATTAAAATATCTGTTTGTTCAGCATACGGCAAAAATTTGCAGGTATACTCGTCCGGATGTTCATGAAATTCCATCCGGCTGTATTTGCCGGTTGCTATATTCTTGTACAATTCAGCCCCTTTTAATTGAGTATAAACAGGGTAAGAAAAACGACGTTTCAGGTAATCTTCCGGGTCCACTTCATGTATCCCCATCAGGTTCATAATTTCCAAAATACCATGTGCCACTCTTCCCGAACCAGCCACAGCAATTTTTACATTAGGCAGTCGTAGTCCAAAATAATTATGGATCAATTCTCTGAAACTGCGCTGTTTGTAAACTCTGTCTAATGTAAACAATCCGGTACGATTTCCATAGGCCATCATGCCATTATGTGCCCCTACTATTCCGGCAAAAAAGCCAAACCCGATGATGCGTTGCCCATCTTCATGCTCCAAACACTCATAGTCAATCAGCCGGATTTTCTTATCCAAAATGGCCCTGAGCAATGGCTGGTTATGTGGTTGTTTCTTTTTGGTATGAGAAAAAAATAAGTATGTCTTACCCGGCAGCAACTGGTCAAC
>JAJAZO010000116.1 GCA_026785745.1 Chitinophagaceae bacterium
CTTCACCTACAATTTCATCCCCCCGCACTACTACACAGCCAAAAGGACCTCCATGGCCACTTTCCATTCCCTGTTTTGAAAGTTCAATAGACCTTTCCAGAAATTTTCTGTCTCGTTCTTTCAGCGTATTCATTATCAATACTTAAACATTTTAAAGGGAAATGTGAATTACCAGGCGATTTTGCACAGTTTATCCACCGGAAGATTCCAATATGAAGTTAATATTAATTTTAGGTTAACCTGTTGTTACTTATCAAAACCACAGTAATTTTTCTCTCAAATTGCAACCACTTAAACTTTACACCATGAGATGGGAATCAGCTGCCTCTACTTCTAACAACGAAACTTACCACCTGTACAAAGATGATAAGAAATTACTTACTCTTATCTTAAATCCTTTTTCCAATACAGCAAGGGTGGAATGCGATAAACAGAAAAGAGTTTTTCTTATTCGCAAAGAAGGTTTTCTTCGTAATAAAGTTGTTCTTCGAAACGAGTATGGAGTTAAGATTGGTGAATTAGGACAAGAGAACAAAGAAAACTTTATTGATGTAAATGACGAACGTTTTTTCTACACTACACATAATAACCCACTGGCAGAATTAGTGTTGTACAAAGAGTCAAAAGAAAATCCTTTTGTAACCTGCGGCCTTAGCACAAGAGAAGGAAATGCAGAAGTTCATTTTACAAAAGATAAACAGCTCTCCGATACATCACACCCCGGCTTATTGATGGCCTTGTGCTGGTATATGTTCCTGCCGGTAACGAAGGAGAATGTAGCTGACCCGATAGCTATCGGGTTTGCTTCCTGATTTAGTTAGCTATAAGTCTTGCCATGTTTGTTTGGCAAATTGTTCCAGCGATGGGTCTCTTGCTGCCATCAATAGTATTGCACAGTTATCTGTAAGGTGAGAACGGGTACTTGCTAAAAAATCATTTCTATTTTCTACAAAAAATGCCTGCTTGCCCAATGCTTTTAAATCATTGATGAGGTCATTGGCAGAAATATCTTTTTCCGCAGTACCACCAACATAAAAAATTTCACTCATCCATATTTCATCTTCCGGCCGTAATGTCCTTGCAATTTCTTTTACAAAATCTTCCCGTAAAAATTTCGTAGGTTTATATCCATGAGGTTGAAACCAGGCAATAACTTTTGGCGAAACAGGCTGGCAAGCTTCAATAGCAGCAGCACATTTGACAGGATTATGAGCATAATCATCAATCAACCATACGCCATTCTTTTTGCCATATACCTGGTGACGGCGATAGATGCCCTCATAAACACTTAATGCTTCTGCACAGGTTTCAAGACCTGCACCTATTCCATTTGCAATGGTAACTGCTGCCAATGCATTTTCCATGTTATGCTTTCCTGCCGTATTAATTGAAAAGTGAATATTGTGAATTAAAAATTGAATATTAAATCCAGACTGCTTGAAATCAGTAGCTATGTAGCCAGCATAAATATGCGGATCCGTAGAAAAATCCTGTTGCACTTCTTGAGAAAGTTGCTGCGCCAACGGATGAGATTGGTTGACGACAAATTTTTTGCTATTATTCTTAAAGATGCCAAACACCCTCATCAGTTCATCTATTTCCTGGTGGTCTTTATCTATATTCAGTAATAATCCTATCTCCGGTTTATACTGAACAATGGAACCATCGCTTTCATCAGCTTCTATTACCAACCACTCTCCTGCACCGACTTTTGCATTACCTATTTTTCCTTGTTTAATAATACTTATCAATCCTGCACCGCTGATGATGCTTGGCTGAAGACCGGCATGCTCTAAAATATCAAACAACATAGCACTGGTGGTACTCTTGCCGCTGGTACCGTCTACTGCAATTGTTTTCTTACTGGATGCAATCAATGACAGGAGTTCTGACCTTCTCATTATCGGAATATTCAATTGCTTTGCCTTCTGTACTTCTGCCACCGTATCTTCTATTGCTGTTGATACTACAATCAGGTCAGTTGATTCAGTAATGCCGTCACCGTTTTGCACAAAACAGCGAATACCCTCTGCTTCTAATTTTTCCTGCACTTCATTAAATACACCGGGGGCAAAAAAACGGTCACTTCCGGAAACAGTTTTGCCAATGCCTTTCAGGTATTGGGCAATAGCACTCATGCCCACACCGGCCACACCGATAAAAAAAGGGTTGTGAAAATCTTTTAAAGAGGAAATCATGCTGCAAATAAAAGAAATTATTGGAGAGAAGGATTTTTAGTTCCTCACCCGTCAAAGCCGCATTCATACTATCTTTTTTTAGCAGTAGTATGAATAAGAAAAAAATCGCAGCATCTTAAACTTTAAATCTACCGGTCAGTCAGAAGCCGGAACCACCAAAAGCCCCGACTATGTTTGCCCACAAGCCTAAAATATTTATCATTTCAGGAATTTCGTTCCTGTTAGTGCTTATAGCCTGCAATAAAAGTGAAGATGACACTACTCCAACACCTGTTGATCCTGTAGCCGCTGTGTTGAATTTACCAGCAACGCCATTTAATTTTGCCAACATCATTCAACCGGCATACCTGAGTTCGCCACCCATACAAGCCCAGATAAACACCCCTGCCGGTAATGCAATTACTGATAACGGAGCTACACTTGGCCGGGTGCTATTCTATGATAAAAGTCTTTCTATTAATAATACGATTGCCTGTGCCTCCTGTCACAAACAGGCCAATGGTTTTTCTGACCCGGTTGCAAAAAGTGTTGGTTTTAATGGCGGACTTACCGTAAGAAATTCTATGTCTTTAATTGATGCAAAATATTATCCCAATGGCCGCTTTTTCTGGGACCAGAGAGCAACAACACTTGAGGACCAGGTGCTGATACCTGTACAGGATTTAGTAGAAATGGGAATGACGTTACCGCAATTAGAAGCAAAATTGAAAACACTAGCCTACTATCCTTCGCTTTTCACCAAAGCATTTGGTGATGCAAATATTACCAGCACACGGATATCTTTAGCCCTTTCACAGTTTGTACGTTCTATTGTTTCTTTTCAATCAAAATATGATGCTGGAAGAGGAACCTATGCGCCGGTGCCCGGTCCAGCACCCACCGATTTATTCCCCAATTTTACAGCACAGGAAAACAGGGGCAAAGAAATTTTTCTCTCTCCAATTGGCGGCTGTGCTCCTTGTCATGGCTCAGAAAAGTTTACTGCGCCACAAGAAAAAAATAACGGCCTTGATTTAGGTACTATGGACAGGGGATTTGGTGCTGTAGTAAATAACACAAATCTTGATGCCAATTTCAAAGTAACAACATTGCGCAATGTAGAGCTAACTGCTCCTTATATGCATGATGGACGTTTTGCTACACTGGAGCAGGTGGTAGAACATTACAGCACTGGTGTAAAAAATCATCCTAACCTCTCGCCACAACTCAGGCTACCCGGTGGCCAACCCCGGTTAATAAATTTATCGCCGCAGGATAAAGCAGCTTTAGTGGCCTTTCTGAAAACATTGACAGATGCGACTGTAAGTACCGATGTGAAGTATTCAAATCCGTTTAAGTAAAACCCTGTCCTTATCCTTCGACAAACTCAGGAGGAACTTAGGTCACAAAGTCCTTACTATTTATAAAATGAATCAAAGGAAACATGGTCGATATCCTATTACTCTTAGAAATCTATTTACCCTTAAAGTATTTATGGCCAAAGTCTCTCCGCCAATCGGGGGAGGCTATGGGTTTCTTAGCATTTCAGGATAGCCCCATTTTTTAGCAAGGGCATTCACTGCCATAGTGATTCTTTTTACTTTAGTTGGTTCTGTTTTAGCATCATCAATCCATTTGCTGAAGTATCGCTGGTGTGATCCTGTCAGGTTTTTAAAAAATTCTTTAGCAGCAGGTTCGTCATTGAGGCAATCCATAAAATCTTTATTGAAAATAAATTCACTTTTATCTTCTGTCAACTGAACTTTTAGCATCGCCCCATGTTTCTTACCTATAGCTTTTCGAAGAGCCGCATTCAGCACAAAAATAAACAGCCCACCACCCATTGGGAGTAATGACACTCTTTTGACAGGATGGGCATCCAGCTTACCTTTTACTTTAAATTCTTTACGGTTGCCCGGCTTTAATTCCTGCACCAGGTCAGGCGGTACTTCGAAATAAGTCCATCCTGTTTTTTCGCCTTGTGAACCAAAGCGTTTTATCGTTGCCGCAAATTGAACCATACCAGATAACTAAATGGTTTAATTTCAATAATTAATTCTGACAAAGTAAATCTACAAACAGTTCAACTTTAAATCAATTGTTATGAAAACAAAAAATGCATTTTCCGTGGGGTTTGAAAAATTTTCCGGCAAAATTACCAAAGCAACGGGCAGCTCAACGGCTTTTATACTGGCATTTCTGGTAATTATTGTTTGGGGTATAACCGGGCCTGTTTTCAATTTCTCCAATACCTGGCAATTGGTTATTAATACCGGCACCACTATCATTACTTTCCTGATGGTGTTTTTAATTCAGCAATCGCAGAATAAAGATACCGTTGCCATTCAATTAAAACTGAATGAACTTATAGCTGCCAGTGCCACCGCCAGCAACCGGCTGATTGATGTAGAAGACCTTACTGTAAAAGAATTAGAAACACTTAAAAAATTCTATGTGCAGTTATCTGAGCTGGCAAAAAAAGAAATAGACATCCACAACACCCATTCTATTGATGAAGCTCAAACAATTCATCAGCAAAAGAAAGGACAGATAAAAAAATATGCCTCTGTTCTGCCGCCTAAAAGTTAAATGATATGAAAAATATCCATTAAAGCAGTTGAAAACTTTCATGCCCCGCCTATTTGGTTATTTTTGCGGCATCTCACTAACAGTATAGCTATGTACAAAAGACTGCTCCTTATCCTTCTAAAACTATTTCTTGCTACACTCTTGTTTGTATTTTCAGTGTCTTGTTTTGGGCAAGAAACTCCTGTCAGCATCAAAATCATCAATCAAAAAAAAGAGCCTGTAGCTTTTGCCTCCGTAACCGTCATCAACAGGCTCGATAGCATACAAATAATAAAAAAAGTAGCCGATAGCAGCGGTATTGCAAGGTTTAATCTCTCAAAAAATAATCAATACACCATTAACATTACTTCTATTAATTATCAGCCAATTGAAAAAGGTATTTCAACTTCCGGCAACCAGACTTCTTTCAGTTTTATTGCTGAGCCATTGGGAAAAACATTAGAAACAGCCATCATTACTTCCAAAAAACCGTTGATGAAGCAGGAAGATGATAAACTGATAATCGACCCGGAGAATCTGGTTGCCGCTTCTACCAGCGGCTATGAAGTGATTGAAAAAACACCCGGCCTTTTTGTTGACCAGGATGGCAATATTTATATCAGCAGCATGACACCAGCCACAGTTCAAATTAATGGCCGTGATATGAGAATGAGTGCTGCCGATGTGGCCACCATGCTCAAAGGTTTGCCACCTGATGCAATTTCAAAAATTGAAATAGTGAAAACCCCTTCTGCCAAATACGATGCCTCCAGTAGTGGCGGTATTGTAAATGTAATTTTAAAGAAAGGTGTTAAGATTGGTATGACAGGCAGTGTAAATGCAGGAATACAACAAGGTACATATGGCAACCAGTTTATCGGTTTCAACCTGAATAATAATGATGGGAAAAAGAACTCCTATATTAATTTTAATTATAGCAAACGAAATAGTTATGAAAAGATAATCACCGACCGCATTTTTGCACCGGATTCGATGCTTAGCCAAAATGCTTTTACAAAATACCCTTCTGATGTTTTTTATACAGGCTATGGCCTTACCTACACCCATGGCAAATGGGATATTGATTTCTCCGGTAGTATAACGCTGAACTATTTTAATAATAATACAGAAAACCTGAGTGCAATACAAAAAATAAGTACTTCACAGCTACTAACAAACAACCTGAATAGTGTTATTAATAAAGGGAGTTCTCTCGTTATTGGAAATGGCATTGAAACAAAATTGAAAATTGATTCTCTCGGTTCAGAATGGTCGACACAACTTTTTTATTACAACTCCCATAACATTTCTAACCAGGCATTTTCAACCAGTTTTTACACCCCGGCGCTACCGACCAATGGCGGAGATGGTAAAGCGGATAATAAAAGGGATTTATTCTCGGCAAAATCCGACCTGAAGTTGAAAATGAAAAAGAAATTCACTTTTGAGACAGGAGTAAAATCTACGTTTCATCTTTTTAAAAACATCACCAACTACTTCCGTGAATCGGTAGGAATAAGAACAAAAGATAATAATCGAACCAATTCATTTAACTATGATGAAAATATAAACTCTCTGTATCTGCAAGGTTCAAAAACGTTGGGAAAAGATTTTGTCATCAAAACTGGTGTCAGAATGGAAAACACCAATATGAAAGGGAGGCAAATCATTCCTTCCGACACTACATTTAATATTCATCGTACTGACCTGTTTCCCTACATCTATTTAAGTAAAAACCTGATGAAGATTGCCAGTTATGATTTAAGAGCTTATCTCGTTTATCGTCGAACTATCAACCGTCCCGGGTATGATCAGTTGAACCCTTTTTCCAGATTTATTGACCAGTATCTTTCTGAAACAGGCAATCCTTCGCTGCGTCCGCAATTCAATCAGAATTACGAAGCCAATGTGAGTGTAGATGAACGTCCTATTCTTGCCGTTGGTGTAAATGATACGAGAGATATTTTCACTAATGTAATTTATCAATCTGATACCAGCCAGAGTCAGGCTTACAGAACGTATGATAATCTCGGTAAAAACAAGGAATGGTATTTCCGTGGCCTTGGCGCCATACCTCCCGGTGGCAGGTATTTCTTTGTGCTGGGTGCACAGTACAATCACAATTTCTACCAGGGATTGTATGAAAACAAACCTTTGTCTTTCAAAAAAGGCACCTGGACATTATTTACTTACCAAACATTTAAGCTGGATAAAAAATCAGTCATTACACTCAATGGATTTCTACGCCTGAAAGGGCAACAACAGTTTTATGAACTCAGCACTTTTGGAGCATTGAATACCAGTATCAACAGGAAATTTTTAAAGGAAAAGCTGATTGTAACACTTAGCCTCAGCGACATGTTCTTCAGCAATAAAAACAATTTCAGCATCACTCAAGGTTCAATAAATGCCACAGGCTTCCGGCAGTCTGATACCCGGCGAATAGGCATTAATCTCCGTTATAGCTTTGGTATCCGGAAAAAAGAAGAGGGTAATAACATGTTTAACGCTGAGCCGCCGATAACTAATTAATAATGTGATAACAAAATAAAACCTGCAAAGTGATATTTAATACATATCTTTGTCCTGTTAATTTGAGTTATACGGCATTTTGTAAGTGAACGATTTTTTCTGCTACGCCCTAATCCTGAGTTTATCGAAGGATCTGCTAATAGTTAGTCTTCTTTACCGTTGCGTTTTTCTCAAGCATTTTTAAAAGTTAATTTTTTTACATGAACATTTATGTTTCAAATTTAAGCTTCGCCGTAGTGGATGAAGACTTGAAAAGTTATTTTGCTGAGTACGGAGAAGTGACTTCAGCTAAAGTTATTATGGACAAATACACAAACCGCAGCAAAGGCTTTGGTTTTGTGGAAATGAGTGATGATGCAGCTGCTCAAAAAGCAATTGCTGAACTGGATGGTGCTACTGTTGATGGACGTTCTATCAAAGTAAGTGTTGCCAAGCCAAAAGAGGAAAGACCTGAAAGAGGCGCAAGACCTGCTTACTCAAACAATCGTTGGTAATATCAACTGATTTCTATTTTAAAAGCCCCGCTCAATCAAATGAGACGGGGCTTTTAGATTTGGCAATCTTGCACAAAAAAATCCCGTCTCAATTTGAAACGGGATTAACTTCTTATCTCTGATTATTATCTATGCTTTTTGCTTTGCCTTTGCTGCGGGTTTTTTTGCAGCAGGTTTACTCTTGCTTTTCTTTATTGCTACATCTAATGCTGCACTCAGATTTGCAAAAGTTGGTTTCAGGGTAAACGGTACATCATTGATAAAGAAAGCAGGTATTTCTTTAACACCACGGTTAATGCCTTCTTTCAAATCATCCTGCACCTGCCAGCCATACACACCATTCACTAATTCATCCAGGAATTTTTTATTATTTACACCTGCTTCTTTGCTATGCAATTTTAAACTGGTGGTACCCAGGTTGCGACGATTAGCAAAAAGTACATTGTGCATTTCCCAAAACTTCCCTTCTTGTCCGGCAGCTACTGCAGACTCACTTGCCTTGAGGCTACGCTGGTGTATCAATGTTAAGGGGAAGTGACGGAACTGAAACCTGATCTTTCCTTCATACTCTTCCAGCAATTGCTTAACAACTTCGTTTACTTTAGCACATTCTTCACTTTCGTATTCACCGAATTCTATGAGTGTAACGGGGGCATCAATATTGCCCACAAACATTTCTTTCGGTTCAATAATAATTACATCATCTTTTTTAAAAGCCATTTTAGTTCTCCTTTTTTCAGTTCATCACCTTACCTGGTTTTGAAACTGTTCTATTCATTAACAAATTCCCCGCCATTTGGTTGAAGAAAAGGCCGTTATGCCTTTCCGTCGTAATTCCAAAGCGGTTGAAGATAATATTTTTCTGCACCCGGCCAAATCCAGTTACAAGTAATTTCCTAACACGAAAGTCCCATTTTGAGAATCAGGCAGTTAAGAGTAATAAAAGAAAAAAATTGAGCCGGTAAAAGGGCTAATAACGGCTAAAACACATTTATGGTTGTTCTATTTTATTTTATTCCTGGTAAAGCTGTTGAAATTTAAGGAAATAGCAGGTAAATTATATGATGTAACTGCATTTAAAGGCCAGCTTTATAGTTAGAAAATGGCTTGGCTATCTTTGCCTGCACTGAATTAAACGATTGATGGTCAACCTCTTATTCACCCTGATAGTTGTGTGGCTGTGCTGATAACAGCTATAACTTGGTTTGGAATGCCAAAATCTCCCACCTACTTTTACATCATCACAGCATCATCAACTTGCTTTTACCCGGAAAAAACTACCTGTCGTCAGACAGACAAAGAAACCGGAAACCCTAACTACACTTGCCCTTTTGTTTGCCACTATTTCACTTGCCCCCACGATTGTAACCATGAACTTTTTATTAATGGTCACTAATTATTAACCCTTTCTGCCGTCAGGCAGGCTTTAAACTTTAAATTATGAAAAAGATCTTAAACAACAACCGTCTAATTGTCCTGGCATTTTTTACTGTATTCTCCGTTGCAATGTCTCCTGCTGTAATGGCTGGTGAAACAAATCCGTCCGTTCCGGCAGAATTAAGA
>JAJAZO010000117.1 GCA_026785745.1 Chitinophagaceae bacterium
AGATTGGCCTTTATCTGTGGTATCTGTTTCCTTTTGTCTTTTTCCTTGCTGATGCAGGATTGGATAAAGGATGAAAACCTTAAATCAACTATCATTACCATCGGTTATTTAATGGGAATGATCATTCTTCCGCTGGTCAACCTTTGTTACCTGTTGGTGTTGATTGTTAAAGGAAGGTTGAAGGAGTTTGTACCATGGTGGCTCATCATCGTTAACCTGTTATTTTTAGTGACATTAATCTTTTTTATATTCTATCTCAATGATCCATACTATCATCAAACATAAACCTACCCGATTGTTCATCATACTGGCTGGTATTTTTATCACCAATGCACTGATTGCAGAGTTTATCGGAGTTAAAATATTTTCATTAGAATCTACACTTGGTTTAAAGCCTGTTCAAATTCATTTGTTCGGAGGCACTTACTCTATTAATCTTACCTGCGGCGTATTGTTGTGGCCGGTTGTATTTGTAATGACAGATATTATTAATGAATACTACGGACAGAAAGGAGTGAAGTTTTTAAGCTGGATGACCATTTGCCTGATCGCTTTTGGTTTTTTAATGGTATTTGGGGCTATTCAAACACAACCAAACGAGTGGTGGATGGGCAGCAAAAAAGAGGTTGGGATTGAAAACATGAGTACAGCTTTTAATGGCATCTATGGCCAGGGATTAGGTATTGTAATCGCTTCTATGACGGCTTTCCTGGTAGAACAATTGGTAGATGTGTTTGTTTTTCACAAAATAAAAAAGGCAACCGGGGAGAAGAAAATCTGGCTGAGGGCAACAGGTTCTACGTTGATATCACAGTTAATTGACAGCTTTGTAGTATTGATCATTGCCTTTTATATTTATCCTAAACTGGTAAAGGGACAAGGAGAACCATGGCCTTTTGATCAATTGATTGCCATTTGTATTGTTAATTACATTTACAAATTTATAGTAGCCATCATTCTTACACCGGTCATTTACCTTGTTCATAACCGTATCGAAAAATATCTTGGACATGAACAGGCCGCAGCCATGAAGAAAGCAGCTATGGGAGATGATTAAAGCTTTTCTTTAATCAGGGAGGCAACTACTTTATCTATTGGCAGCGTTACACTTTCTGCTGAGAAGTCATCCCAATCAATAAGGCGGAATGTTTCCGTTTCTTTGGTTGCTTCGTACACTTTCATTTGCTGTTCATCAAAGTCAAAGGGTTTGTTTCTCAGCGGGGCTTTTATTTCTTCCAATGCTTTGGCAAAATAATAAATAGAAATGATCTGGTGCTGCGGATTAAAAGCAGATATCTGGAAATAATCCGTTGTATAAATGTGTTCGCCAATTTCAACTTTCAGATTCATCTCTTCCATAAACTCCCGTTGCAAACAATCTCTTGTTCCTTCGCCAAATTCTAAACCTCCGCCCGGGAATTTGATAATGTAACTGCCCCGGATTAATTCATCACTAACCAGCACCTGGTTGCGTTCATTAATAAGAATGCCGTAAACTCTTAGATTGAACATTAGGCGTTAAAAAATTTTCTTGCGAAAGAAATACCAGCCAATAATAAGAGCTATGCCCAATGATAGAAAGGCGACAATATAAAAGGCATACTTCGAATGTTCAAATCCGCTGGGCACATTCATACCAAACAAGCTGGCAATCAGTACGGGAAAGGTGAGAACAATGGTGATTACCGCCAGTCTTTTCAAAACCTGGTTCTGGTTATTGGCAATAATACTGGCAAAAGCATCAAGGGTGCTGCTCAATATGTTGGTATAAATATTAGACATCTCAAGGGCCTGTGAATTATCAACAATAAGGTCATTCAAAAATTCTTGTTCATCTTCTGTAAGGGCCAGAAAATTAGTCCGCTCCATCTTCATCATCAGCATTTCGTTGGAACGAAGAGCTGTAACAAGATACACAAGGCTTTTTTGTATCCGCATCAGTTCTAATAAATGCTCATTCCGGCTTGAATCATACAATTGTTGTTCAAATGTGTTACGACGCTGATTAATTTCTTTCAGGTGTTCCATGAAATTCTGAACAATTTTTTCAAAAATCTTTAATACCATCATATTCCGTTTATCCGGGTGGCGGTTTTGAAAAGTATTCAGAAATTTTTTGATAGCCGTATTTTCAAATGAGTTAACCGTTACAATCTGGTTGTGAGTAAGGATGATGCATATTGGAATGGTGATGTAATACGCATCACTTTCATTAAAGGAATTGTTTTCTGTGGGTGTTTTGATAACAATCAGCTTTACATTATCATCCTCTTCAAAACGGCTTCTTTCGTCTATGTCTAATGAGTCGGTTAAAAAGTCAATAGGAATATCTAAGGCAGTAGATAATTCAGAAAATTCTTCCTGTTTCAGTGGTGGTAATACGTTTACCCAAACCCCGTTTTCGGGTTTGTCTATTTCCACTGTTTTTTGGTCGATATTTTTGAAGTACTGAATCATTAATTGCCGCCTGACTTCATAAGCATTTCAGCAGGCAGGCAAAGGTAAGCCTGCCCGACTTTTATTTTAAAAAATTATTATGTTCAGCCGACCGCAGGTTCAGATTCAATCGTTCAATCTTTCCTTAACAATGTTAAGATGATGCACAGTATGATAAATGGTAAAATAACCTAATTCACGGAGAGTGATCTTCCCTAATAAAGGATGCGGGGCAAGATATTTGTCAAGTTGCTGATCATCCCAGTTTTTTTGTATAGCAAATTCAAGTTTCTCCATTGCTGTTTTGAATATATGAAGAATTTTTTCTTTTCCTTCTTTTGCTAAAACCGGGTTTGCAATAAATCTTCCGCTGGCACGGCCACCTTGTTCCAGTTTCAATGTATACTTAGCTACCAGTTCATCATAACTCCGGGAGGGGCGGTTGGGTTTGCCGGCATAAAGCCGCACCATAAATTTCGGAAGGCGATAAGCCAGCTTTGTCATATTTGCAGAAGTGGTAAGATGAGTTACATTTTGTGCAACCGACCATTTTGCTGCGGGTTGGCGAAAAAATAGTTGATCAGTGATGGTGGAACAAAAAGAAGCGAACTCATTTGAAATCACTTTCAGTTGCTTAAGTATTTCTTCTTTGGATAAAATTTCCGGCATAGGTTATTTTAATTGAACAGTTCCTTCATAAACTTTTTCGGCAGGGCCGCAAAGCCAGATGTTTTCATATTTATTATCATCAATACGGTCAAACTCCACACTAAGTGTGCCGCCTAATGTTTTTACTTCCACATCATTAAATCCGTTTTCATTATGATAGCAGACAAGGGCTGCTGCAGTTACACCGGTTCCACAGGAGTAGGTTTCATCTTCCACGCCTCTTTCATAGGTCCGGACGATTATTTTATCAGCTTCGCTTAATTGTTCTGTGAAATTTACGTTTATACCTTCTTCTTCAAATTCTTTACTATGCCTTATCTCACTTCCTTTTTTAAAAACATCCATCTCCATTACGTTTGTCACCAGTTTTATGTAATGAGGTGACCCTGTATCAAGAATAAAATCATTGTGAAATTTTCTGATATTTTTTACATCTTTTATTTTTATAGAAACGATGCCATCCATATCTATCTCTGCTTCATGCACTCCATCCGAAGCAAGGAAACGATATACTTCCCGGTGGATGCCAAGGTGGTAGGCAAATTTTGTCATACAGCGACCGCCGTTACCACACATGGTTCCTACTTTGCCGTCTGCATTATAATATTTCATTTCAAAATCAAAATCCCTTTTTTCATTCAGCAGCATCAGGCCATCGGCACCGATGCCAAACCGCCTGTCGCAGAGTTTATGGATTTGTTCTGTGGTCAGTGCTGAGTATTCGTTTTTTCTGTTGTCGGCAATGATAAAATCATTCCCGGTTCCATGGTACTTATAAAAATGAAATGTCATACGGCAAATAGGGTTTAGTTAGTGGCCAGTAGGTTGACGAAGGTTCTCAATCATTTTACTTAGCATCCTGAATGTTGATTCAAGGTATTGTTCCAATTCCTGCATTTGTCCATTTTGATAGTATTCTAAAACAATTGCTATTTCAAATTGAGTATTCATTTCAACTAATGAACTTCTTGATATTTCGTAAAATCGTTTTTTTTCTGTTTTTGAGATTCTTGATGCTCCCTCAGCCAGGTTACTGCAAACTGAAACAGCAGCTCGCCTGATTTGCGAAATAAGAACATTTTGCTCTTCTTTGGGAAACATTCGTGTAGCCGCATACACTTCTTTTATCAGCTTTAGGGATATTTGATACACATCCAGTTTTTTGTGTGATAGATTTAGCATATTCTAAAGTTTGGTTTTTTTTCGGGGTCTATTCCCTTTTACTTCTTGCCATTTCCTACTTGCCTCTTAGATATTTTCTGAAAATATTTGTAAAAATTTTTGAATCAGTTTTTCAACGGTAGCTTTTCCATCTTTTGAAAAATCTTTTTGAACCCTGTTAGCGACAATTGCATTTACTGCAAGACAACTATGTCCCAGTAATTTTCCTAAACCATAGATGGCCGAAGTTTCCATTTCAAAATTAGTGATACGGTGCTGACCAAAACGGAAATCAGTAAGCCGGTTAATAAGATTTGGATTACTGATACCTAATCGTAATATTCTTCCTTGTGGCCCGTAGAAGCCTGGACAGGTAACGGTTATACCCTGGTGAAAATCTTTTACAAAATGTTTTATTAATGATGCAGCACCGCTGCTGATGTATGGATAGCCAATTTGCCCATGTATTTGTGTATGCGTTACAAAAGAATGCAACAACTGTTGTTCTGCATCATTTTGTTCGTGACGGTAAAAGTTTAATAAATTATCAACTCCAAGTCCATGTGTAGATGCCACAAAACTATCAACAGGAATATCGGCCTGCAACGAACCAGATGTGCCGATGCGGACAATATTCAGTGATTTTAATTCTTTTTTTATTTCTCTTGTTGTAAAATCAATATTAACGAGGGCATCCAGCTCATTTAATACAATATCTATATTATCCGGGCCGATGCCGGATGATAAAACGGTCAGTCTTTTCTTTCCTACATAACCTGTATGGGAGATAAATTCACGGTGTTGCCTTTTTACCTCAACAGAATCAAAATGTTTACTTACCTCTTTTACCCTGTCAGGATCGCCTACAGTGATAACAGTGCCGGCTATTTCTTCCGGACGAAGGTCAAGATGGTAAATAGCACCACGGGGATTAATAATCAATTCCGATTCTGGAATACGGCTCATTTTTCAATGTTTAAGTGAAATGAAATTGGGTAAAAAACGTATATTTGCCACCTTTCAGGTTCATTCCGATAAAGGTCGGGACTAAAATTTATAATCTGAAATAGTTAATAAAAATGGTTCTGTGTCCGCCATCTGGCGGATAGACAGAATCAAGAAATGGTCCTGTGGCCGAGTGGCTAGGCAAAGCTCTGCAAAAGCTTCTACAGCGGTTCGAATCCGCTCGGGACCTCTATAAAACAGAGGCTGTCCAAAGGGGCAGCCTTTTTTATTGCCTGTTAGAAAATGCTAAAGCGCAATTCAACAATGCAATTGCCTTTTCCTTCGTTACGGTAGGAAAGTCTTCTAAAAACTGGTTAAGAGATATACCAGCTTCAAGATGGTCAAATAAGGTTTCGACTGGCACTCGGGTATGTTTAAAAACGGTTTGTTCGCCTAAGATTTCGCTATCTATTGTTATGATTTCCCTGATGTCCATTTTTAAAATTACAAAGGATGCACCTCCTTTTCATGCAATACAGGGTTTATTCGTAAATTAGCTCATGAAGTTTTATGTTGATACATCAGTTTGGGGTGGACATGATGACGACGAGTTTTCGTTGTGGACTCAACCTTTTTTTCAACAGGCCAAGCAAGGACTTTTTATAATTGTACTGTCTGATCTTACTTTAAGGGAACTTTCTTTGGCACCCGCAAAAATTAAATCTTTGCCGACAACAATACCCGTTGATTTTTTGGAATTAACTTCCCTGACACCGGAGCAAATAGAGTTAGCTAATAAATACATTGAAGAGGGGGCATTAACAAAAAAATTTTACTCTGATGCCCAGCACATTGCTATTGCAACTACTCTAAAGGTTGACAGCCTGGTAAGTTGGAATTTTAAACACATGGTAAATTTTTTTCGTATCAGGCAATATAATTCCATCAATTTAAAATTTGGTTATTCAACCATTGACATACGAACACCAAAGGAGGTAATTTATGAAGACAAAAACTAAAGTAAAAAAAGAATTTAAGGCAGTTGATTTTATGAGAGTGGTTCGCAATGAATTGTCTGATGAATTTTTGAAAGACAAAAAAGCATACCTGAAGAGTTTGAAAATTGTTATGGCAGATTTTAAACGTAAGCAGATTAAAACCAACCGCTAATAAGCTTATAGCTTTTAGACTTCTGCATTTATTAAAACTTCTTAGCAGGTCTGTACTGAAGTTAAACAATCGATCAACCTTATATTGGGTGGGTGCTTTAATTTATCCTGCTGGCCCAATCCAGTAATCCAATTGCCTGTTCTTTAGTTACGGTAGGAAAGTCTTCTAAAAATTGGTCAAGAGATATACCAGCTTCAAGATGGTCAAATAAGGTTTCGACAGGCACACGGGTATCTTTAAAAACGGTTTCTCCGCCTAAGATTTCGCTATCTATAGTTATGAGTTTCCGGATATCCATTTTTAAAATTACATAGAAAAATCCAAATTGGAAAGCTACCCATAAGCTTTGAATCTATTTCAACTTAGGCATCTAACGCATTCCACTTATTTACCAATAATCTGCCATTCAAAAAAAGATCCCCTTTCACTATTATTGGCAGCCCCCACAAAAATGCCCCTCGTTTAAAACCAAGGGGCATTTTTATTAAAGAGTAAGTCCTGTATTAGTTAAACAAATACCTGAAACCAAATTGCATATAATAAGTAGAGGCAATACCTAAATTATCCCTGAACGTCCTTGTTGCTATCTGACCCTGCACTATTTGTAACCTGAATGTAGGCACTTGTGTACCGCCCGGTATATATGGAGTTGCACCGGTTACGTTTTGTGGAACAAGAATAGAACTGGCATTGACAATTTTTACTTTACCCCAACTTGGATTAAGCAGGTTCCCAAAGTTGAAAATATCAAGACTGAACTGGATAGTGTTTTTATTTTTTCCAATATTAGTAAACACATCCTGTAACAATTTTAAGTCAACCTGGTTTCTCCACGGAAGTTGTGCTCCATTTCTTTCTGCATACTGCCCCCTGCGTTTTTTCAGGTACTTATCCTGATTAATAAAGTCTTCAAACAACTGTCCTTGCTGAGCGGCAGAATAAACTACACCATTAATGGCTGCAGTTGGTACAAATGTGATTTCTGCAGGGTTCCTGGCATCTTTTGGAATATATATCAGGTCATTACCGGTAACATTATCACGGTTAAAGTCTGCACCATATACATAAGAGAACCTTCCATCAATAGAACCCTGGTAAACGAACGATATGGTAGTAGCCAGATGCTTAAAATATTCTTTGCGGTAGGAGAGTGTTCCAACTACCCTGTCTGGTACAACAAAGCCTGAATGCGACATGCTAGGGTTATTTGCTCCATTAACTGAAGGTATTAAACTCCAGGTATTAAATGGTTGGTCACCAACACCATCATATAATGCGTTTGCAATAAATTTGGTGTAGGCCACTGAAGCAGCAAATCCTTTTTTAAATGTTTTATCCAACTTAACAGTCAAAGAACCTGAATGGCCTCTTTTTTCATTGCCTGTTAAAATAACTTGTAAGGCTGTTGTTCCGGCGGCACTTGGAACTAAGATACCCGGTCCTGCGCCGATTAACTTATTGATATATTTAGCTGGATTTGCGGCTTCATAAATCATCCTGTTATCAGGATAACCGGCAACGTTCAAACGGGCAGGGGCTGTAAGGTTGATGTTACGGGAATAAATAACATTGTAATCTCTGTTGTAGATAGCCTCTAGAGTACCAATGATACCACCGGGCAGTTTTACATCTATTGCAAGACTTGTCTTCCAGGTTTGTGGCATTTTAAAATTATCTTCAAAAACTGTTACCGTAGTTGGCATCGTAGTACCTGCTGTTGGTGGAGTTGCAGGTCTATAGAATCCAACATTTGGATTGAAAGGGCCAAAAGTATTGGCAGTTCCGTTATAAGCTTGTGTAATCTGCAACATTCCCGAGTTACCGGCTTGCCCTACTATCCATACAAATGGAACTCTTCCGGTAAAAATTCCGGTACCACCACGAATTTGTAATGAACGGTCGCCATACAAATCCCAGTTAAATCCAACACGGGGTGAGAAAAGAACCCTTGAAGAAGGAAGCTTACCAGTATTTATTTTAATGCCACCAGCAAATGTCAATGCAGAAACCAAAGGATTTTCTTTTACTTCTGCTACACCGGGATAGGTAGATTGGTCGGCCCTTAATCCAAGTGTCAACTTAAATTTGTTTGAAACCGTGATCTCATCCTGAATAAAAGCGGAGAATTGAGCAAATTTGAAAGTAGGGAATGCCTGTGAATAATCTTTCTTTAAGGAATAAGTATAGGCAAAGTCATTTGGTTTAGCACCATTTTGAAAATCAGCAAAAGAATTAAACCTGTAATAGCTGGCACCGAGTGGCTGGAAACCATTTAACGTTGTGGTAGCATCATATTGCAAGCCTATCAGGATATTATTTTTACCTGCAGAAATACTCAGATTGTTTACAAAAGAGTAGATTTTTACATCTCTCAGGTTTCCGTAACTAAATGGCTCATAACCGAAAGATGTAAACGGCTGGCCATCTTTCATGATGTCAACAAATGGAAAATCTGAACTGGTCGAACTGCGTGGCTCATTCTGGTTATTATAAGAAGCTCTGAATGTATTAGATATTCTTGAGCTGATTGTTGAGTTAAGTTCAGCAGCAAGTGAATAGAAATTATAATCCTGGAAATAGTTGGTGTTTTCGAAGTGAAGGGCATTGATATCGTTACGGCCTACACCGCTAGCAAAATTAAAATTTGCACTGCCGGTAGAACCGCTCATAAAGGCCGGGTCGCTGCTCTCTACCTGGCTATAGCGAAGGTTGAGTTTGTTTTTGTTATTTATGTTCCAGTCTAAGCGAACAAGTATTTTTCTTTTATCACCTTCCTGGTTATAATTATCATAACCACCTGTTTCATAACCATAAGTATTTAGCAGGTATGACCTGATACCATCCAGTTCAGTTGTAGTTGGGCGGGCAATATTATTGGCACTACCGAAAGGGGCTGCCGCAGTAGCCGCCAGTTTTGTTTGGCCGGGTTGTATAGTTTTTTCAGTTTCATAGTTGAAGAAGTAAAACAATTTATTCTTTATAATAGGTCCACCAACTCTAAAAC
>JAJAZO010000118.1 GCA_026785745.1 Chitinophagaceae bacterium
CATTTTACTGATGATATTCACACCTGCCTGGCAGATGTTTTTATTGAAGCCATTATTGAAAAGCCTGAAATAAAAATTGCTTTGTTTAATCAACTGGCAGAGCTTAATCACAGCGAATGTATTTTTGCTACCAATACATCTTCTTTATCTGTTTCAAAAATAGCAGCCGGGGTAATGAGCCCTCAACGGGTCATCGGTATGCACTTTTTTAATCCTGCAACGATAATGAAACTGGTGGAAGTGGTGAACACGGAATATACCAATGCACAAACCACCGAAACAATTGTAGAACTGGCAAAACAAATGGGTAAAGTGCCGGTGATATGTAAAGATTCTCCCGGTTTTATTGTGAACAGGGTGGCAAGACCGTATTACACCGAATCGTTGCGGCTGGTGGAAGAGGGACTCATTGATTTTGAAACAGCAGACAAGCTATCAGAAGCAAGTGGTTTTCGTATGGGGCCATTTAAACTGATGGATTTAATTGGCAACGATATAAACTATGCCGTAAGCTTTTCGGTATATGAACAAATGAATAGCCCGGAAAGATTAAAGCCATCATATATCCAGGAACAGAAAGTAAAAGAAGGAAAATTGGGTAAAAAAACCGGGGAAGGGTTTTATAAATATACCCCCGAACTTCGTTCCTAACCTTCGCCTTGCTCGGTTACCTAAAGGGGAATACTAGTCATTATGTTGACAAATTCTTTACAATAAAAAAATTACATTGAGTAACGGTTTACAAAAAAGCAATCTACAGCAAGACGAAGTTTCTAATACCCCTTTAGGGGATAGGGGAAAGATACTCGTTACAGGCGGCACTGGTTTTCTTGGTTCATATATCATTAAACAATTAGTAGAGAAAGGGTATGCTGTACGGGCAATCCGTCGCAGTAATAAATTACCATTCTGGATTTCAAACGAAATCTTTGATGCTGTTGAATGGATAGAAGGTGATGTGCTGGATGTGGTCGCCCTGCAGGATGCCATGGATGGTGTTGATGCAATTATTCATTCAGCCGCCGTTGTATCCTTTGCAAAGAAGAATAGAAAAGATATGTATCATGTAAATGTGGAAGGAACTGCCAACGTAGTGAATATGGCATTGGAGAAAAATGTACGACGGCTCATTCATATCAGTTCTGTGGCAGCACTTGGAAGAACAACTAATGGAGGTAATGTGAATGAAGAAAAAAAATGGGAAGAAAGCAAAGCCAATACACATTATGGCAAAAGCAAATTCAAAGCGGAGCTGCAAGTGTGGCGGGGCATGAGTGAGGGATTAGAAGCTGTTATTTTAAATCCCAGTACCATACTCGGCTATGGTGACTGGCACAGCAGCAGTTGTGCTATCTTCAACAATGTATATAAAGAATTCAAATGGTACCCTCCCGGTATCAATGGATTTGTGGATGTGGAAGACGTGGCGAAAGTTGCTATCCTGTTAATGGAAAGCACTATCAACGAAGAACGGTTTATTGTAAACGGCGACACATGGCCTTTTAAAAAGTTACAGGATACGATAGCCGATGGATTTGGGAAAAAACGTCCGCAAAAACAAACCACGGCTTTTCTGATGGCGGTAGCCTGGCGGCTGGAAAAATTTAAATCATTGTTTACCGGCAAAAAACCACTGCTAACAAAAGAAAGTGCAAGGGTGGCGCAAAGCCAGACCTGGTTTGAAAATGATAAAATACTAAAAGCATTGCCGGATTTTTCCTTTACACCGTTGGAGGAATCAATTAAAAAAGCCTGTGAAAAATACGTTGGCACAATTCCTGCCGTGCAACCGTAACGGCTTTGATACTATCTTTAAGCGGTAATCATCTTCTATGCAAAAAATCCGTTTTGTTCTCGTTTTCCTGCTTTGTGGGTTTTCATTTATTGTTAATGGCCAGTTTGTAATATCTGGCTCTGTATTGGATTCATCTACCCGTGAACCGCTGACTCCGGCTTCGGTATTTTGTCAGAACACTACATTGGGTACTGTTACCAATAAACAGGGAGAATTTTCTATTGCTTTAAAGTCGGGCGGATATGATTTGATATTCAGCTATACCGGCTATCAAACACAAACCATCCGTGTAAAAGAAAACAGCAAGTTGGAAGTATTAATGGTAAAGGAAGATAAGAGCCTTGGTGAAGTAGTGCTGAAGAATACTTTCGAAGTAACGGATGGCCTTGAAAAGTATGGTGATTTTTTTATGAAAAATTTTATTGGCGCTACTCCTAATGCAGCTCAATGTGTGTTGACGAACCCGGAGGTATTGAAATTTTATTTTTATAAAAGAAGCAACCGGCTGAAAGTGATGGCATCTGATGCCTTACAAATTTCCAATAAGGCATTAGGGTATAACCTTCGTTACCAACTGGATTCATTTGTATTTTATTACAATACCAATATCAATTCATACCGTGGTTATTGTCTTTACACAGAAATGGAAGGAGATGACAGCCTGAAAAGAGTTTGGACAAAGAACCGGGTAAAAACCTATGAAGGCTCCAAGCTTCATTTTATGCGCAGTTATTACGACAGCACTTTGCTGGAAGATGGCTGGATAGTTGATATGCTGGACGAAAACAATGACAAGAAGTTTAATAAGGTAAAAGATGTGTATGATACATTGTATTATGGTACATTGGACAGTACCATGCAGATAGAAATTTACTTTCCAAGAAAGGTGAGCATTACATACACTAAAAAAAGACCTGAACCTGAGTACCTGAAGAAAATGTCGCTACCCAAAACAGTCCCCTATATTATTTCATATATTGATATTAAGGAAAGTATTGCCATCACACAAAATGGATATTACTACGACCAGAAGGATTGGATAAACCAGGGCTACTGGAGCTGGAAGAATGTAGCGGATTTATTACCGTATGATTATGTGCCTGATTAAAGAATGTCCAACAGATGAACAGAGAATTTCGAATGATGAAGTTGAGGCACCTCGAAATTCTTCATTCCTTGTTCAATATTCGTAATTCATTTATTTGTTCGCCATCACCTTCTCCCACAACTGCGGTATCCTTTTTATCCAGACAAATTCTTTCATTTTCTCCCTCGCATCTTCTACCGGTGAGCCAAAATAGACTTTGCCGCCGGCAATAGAATCCTTCACACCGCTTTGGGCATACACGATGGCATCTTTTCCGATGGTAAGGGTTTTACTTACTCCCACCTGGCCCCAGAGAATTACATTGTCTTCAATAGTAGTGGCTCCGGCTATGCCTACCTGCCCGGCAAAGAGGCAATTTTTTCCTATTACTGTATCATGGCCAATATGAATGAGGTTATCCATCTTGGTTCCGGCACCAATTATCGTATCGTGGCTTACACCCCGGTCAACAGAACAGTTGGCCCCGATTTCTACTCCATTTTCTATCAGCACCCGGCCACAGCTGTCCATCTTTTTATAGTGTATATCCCGGTTGGTTTTCTTATTGTAATAAAAAGCATCGCTGCCGATAACGGTTCCTGCCTGGATAAACACATCATCACCGATAATGCAATAGTCGAGAATGGTAACATTCGGATGAATGATACAATTTTTTCCAATCGTTACGTGATTACCGATATATGCACCCGGCATTATTACAGTTCCTTCGCCAACAGATGCCGTATCACTTATATTTTTCATGGACGGTGTAAACGGACGATAAAATTTGACAATCTTTAAATATGCTTCAAACGGATCATCCACTATCAGCAATGCTTTGCCTTGCGGACAATCCATTTTTTTATTGATGATGATAAATGTTGCTGCTGAGTTGATGCATTTATCATAGTATTTTGGATGATCTGCAAAAACTAAATCACCGGTTGAAACTTTATGTATCTCATTAATACCGGTAACATTTCCATTTACATTACCAACTATTTCGGCACCGATAAGTTGTGCAATGGTTGTTACAGGAACAGGATTATCAAACCTCATACAATAAATTTTGGTTTATACGCCGAAGCATTTGCGAAGGCTGTGCAAAGGTAACGACCTTGCAAATGGCAGATAACTGTTAAAACAAGTGATTTTATTAGTTTGCGGGGTTCTAACTGCAACTTTTTAAAAATATTTTTTTCATGCAAAAATGAGAGAGTAGCGATGGATAAGGCTGAATATTTTTATAGTTATTAATTGTAAAGCAACAGACAAGCACATTGATTATCAAAAACAAGTATCAATGAAATGCCTGACTGGCAAGTGTTTCAGCGGAAGTAAAATTTTATCATAAAAAAAATTAGTACACGGAATACTTTAGAATGCTTCTTATACACATAAAAAGTATAGCATTTTTTGCATGGCTTATCCACAGCTATAGTAAAAATGTTAATAAAATAGTTTGGAAATATTTTTTGGTTAAAGAATTTTCTTTCTAATATTGTGCAGGGAATTTGGTTCCCGTACTTATTAACCCATCCATATATTATCCCTTCGCTTACTACGAAGGGATTTTTTTTGCCCCTATCCTCCCGCATTTGCGGGACAGGCTCTGAGGGGGAATATAAATTTCATACATAGAATTCTTTACTCATGAAATAAATATACAATCCAATTTTATCAATACTCAATTCAATTATTCATTCCCTTATTACTCAATAATTAAAAATACCTTTACCCTAATCTAAAAAATACTTCATGCTGAAATCAATGACCGGTTTTGGAAGAGCCGAAAAAAATGTGGGTGATAAAACTTTTTTGGTTGATATTAAATCACTCAATGGAAAACAATTTGAACTCCAACTAAGGCTACCATCAATTCTAAAACCCTTTGAATTTGATATCCGCCGGATGTTGTCGGAGAAATTAATCCGCGGCAGTGTGGATTGTATGATAAGCCTGAAGGATACCGGCAGTGCCAAACCCGTTACTATTAATACCGACCTGGCCAAAGCCTATTATAAACCCCTGGCCGAACTGTCTGCCGCCCTGAACCTGGATGCTTCTCATATATTAAGCACCCTTGTTAAGCTGCCAGAGGTCATTACCCCCAGCAGCGAAACCCTTTCTGATGGCGAGTGGGCCGATTTCCAGGAAGTATTGCAGACGGCTATCAATAACCTGAATACCCACCGGTTAAATGAAGGTGCTGTGCTGGAGCAGGAACTTATGCTCCGCATCAGTAATATAGAAACCCAGCAGGCCGAAGTAATAAAGCTGGAACCACTTCGCAAACAAAAAATACGAGAAGGCATTACCCGGCTACTGGAAGAAAATGTAGGCAAAGAAAACTACGACGGCAACCGGCTGGAGCAGGAGCTTATATATTATATAGAGAAAATAGACATTACCGAAGAGCAGGTACGGTTAAAAAACCATTGTGACTACTTTAAAACCCTGCTGGCAGAAAAAGAAGAATCAAAAGGAAAGAAGCTCTCCTTTATACTACAGGAAGTAGGCCGGGAAATTAATACGACCGGCTCCAAAGCGTATGATGCTACTATTCAAAAAGCGGTGGTGATGATGAAGGATGAAATGGAGAAGGCAAAGGAACAGGTGTTGAATGTGTTGTAGAGAAGCTGCGAGTTATGAGCTGCGAGTTGCGAGCCATCAAAATCATAACTTCTTGATTACATTTGCAAAAACATTTTCTTGAAAAGATTTAAGAATATTTGCCTTATTACTCTCGCAGCTTATTGCTTTCAACTCGTAGCTGCTTCCTGCACTACCGTAGATATTTACGAAAAATCGGTAAGCATTCCGGCACATTCCTGGAAGAGCAGCTATAAACCATCTTTTACTTTTACTATTAAAGACACTTCATCGCCTTACCAGCTATTTCTTATTCTGCGGCATAATGATAAATACAGTTTCAACAATATTTATATCAACCTGTATACAAAACAGCCCGGTGCCGATACTACACAAATGGGCCGATACGACCTTCGCCTTGCCACCGACAGTGAAGGCTGGCTGGGCAGCGGCATGGATGATATTTATGAACACCGTATTCCGTTAACACCCGTTGGTGGGCAGTTTTATTTCAAAAAAACCGGTGACTACACTTTCAGTATTGAGCAAATAATGCGGGAAAACCCACTCAACAATGTGCTGAATGTGGGGCTTAGAATAGAAAAGAAACAATAATCAAAGTAGAATAACAATGTTTTTGTAAAAAATCAGCCGGACTATTTATTCACTTTGCTATTAACTCCATCTTTGCATTATGCCCGATGCCAGCCGCAAAAGAATTCGCCGCACCACATTCATTTACTGGATGCTGTTGTTTTATATAGTAGCCGCACTTGCGTGGTGGTTTATTTCCCTGGAACAGCAAAACAAACGCATTGCCGGGCTGCAGTATAAATCCATTAACGTTGAAAGAGATTCTCTTTCTGTTGCACAACTGGGAGATAAGATTTTTGCTATTGATAAGGAGACCAAAAGAAACACCGGAAAATATATTGCTGAAGGGATAACTTTTTTAATTCTTATACTGGTAGGTGCTGCTTTCGTTTATCGCTCCGTCCGCAGGCAATTTAAACTACAGCAGCAACAGCAGAATTTTATGATGGCTGTTACCCATGAATTTAAAACACCGATCTCTGTAGCCCGGTTAAACCTTGAAACATTACAGAAATATAATCTCGACCCGGAAAAGCAGAAAAAATTAATCCGCACCACATTGGATGAAACGGCCCGGTTGAATTTTTTAACCAATAATATTCTGATCGCTTCGCAATTAGAAGGAGGCGGCTATAAATCATCCAACGAGGAGCTTGACCTTTCTACCTTGCTGAAAGATTGTATGCAGGATTTCCGCAACCGTTTTCCCGACAGGGTATTTAAAGAAGATATAGAAGCTGATGCGGATGTAAAAGGTGATGCATTACTATTGCAAATGCTGATTAATAACCTGCTGGAAAATGCAATAAAATATTCCCCCAAAGAAGCTCTGGTAACGGCAGTACTGAAGAAATACAGGTCGGGTACTTCGGTAAACTCAGTAGAGCTGCACATAAAGGATGAAGGAACCGGAATTGCCGATGATGAAAAGAAAAAGGTTTTTAGCAAATTTTACCGCATTGGTAACGAGGCTACCCGTAAAACACAGGGTACCGGTCTTGGCCTGTATCTTTGCAGGAAGATAGCGCAAAGCCACAATGGCGACATTTCGGTGACAAACAATGAACCTAACGGAAGTAATTTTGTCGTCATTTTTAAAACATAGGTCTGACAGCTTGCCCTATTGTTTCGGGGTCTCCGTCTGATCTGGACTTGACAGAAAATGAAACAATGACTACTGAACAAAAAAGATCAATATTATTAGTGGAGGATGAAGAAAATCTTCATGAAGCACTGAAGCTAAACCTTGAGCTGGAGGGCTATGATGTGACATCGGCATTGGATGGTGCTGCTGCATTGAAAGCGGTACAGGGAGAATATTTCGACCTTATCATTATGGATGTAATGCTGCCGGAAATGGATGGCATTACCGTTACAGAAACCATCCGTATCAGTAATAATGAAGTGCCGATACTTATTCTTAGTGCTAAAAACAGCAGTGCCGACAGGGTACTTGGTTTAAAAAAAGGAGCTGATGATTACCTGACCAAACCCTTCAACCTGGAAGAGCTGTTGCTGCGGGTTAATAAACTGATCAATAAAAATAAAAAACTACAGGACAAATCAACCATTGGTGATACCTACACTTTTGGTAATAATACAGTGGATTTCAAAGCACAGGAAGCCGTAAAATCGGGGGGAGAAAAAATTCAGCTAAGCAAGAAAGAAACCATGCTGCTCAAACTGCTCATTGAAAATAAAAATGAAGTAGTACCAAGAGAAAAAATATTACAATCCGTTTGGGGTTATAATGTGTATCCCACCACCCGGACGATTGACAACTTCATTCTCAACTTCCGCAAATATTTTGAAGAAGAAAGCCGCAATCCTAAATATTTTCATTCTGTAAGAGGGGTGGGATATAAGTATTCAGAGTAAGCCGGTTCTTACTTTTTCCAAAGTTTCTTTTGTTTCTTCCAGCATACTTTGTTTATCGTTTAACAAACTTGCATTGGTAAACATTCCTGTTTCACACTCCTCTAATAGTTGAAATAAATTACCAGCTATATGGCTGTCAATATTGGCTTCCTTCATTTTAACCGATAGTCTTTGTTTACTCATTTCGCTGCCCGATAAATTAAATTGTTCTGCTGCATACTTCCAGATAATTCCATGAAGGACGGAATAAAACTGGTTACCTTCTGTGGAAACAGCAGTATAAGCAGGATCAAGTAAATTGTCAATGGAAGACTGTGCCGCTATTGCCGGAACCTGTTGCATTTTTTCAGATTCTTTTTTCCTGAACACCCAATAAAGTAAGATCACCAGCACCAGTGATACGACAACTATGCC